>NZ_JAAHHM010000070.1:0-38726 GCF_010692445.1 Moorena sp. SIO3E8
CAGAACTGATTGGGGCAGCAGTTCCAGAGCTTCAAAGCTATTTGGGATAGCTGGCGGTTTGATTTCCATGGTTCTACACTACTACTCATCCTTCCCTTTTTGTCAACCCCATCACCTGAATGCTTACGATTATTAAAATGATATGAATTGACTTTCATAAAGCCATCCTTAACTATCTGATCATAGATAGCGAGATTAAGTTGATCGATTTTCTCAATTTCTGCAGCCGTGTAATCTGTGATAGTTTCCTTCACTTCCATTTCTTTAGGAATAAACCATAAACCCACGTTAAAATACTGGGGTTCGACAACATATAAAACTCGCTCCGAAAGTTTGTTTATTAATTCTTCCTGATTTTCATAGTATTTTTGAATTAAATTTTGAAAGTGTTCAAGACCATGATGTTTGAACATTAGCCAGAGCTTAAAGGCATAGGCTTCTCGGGAACATTGTAAAGACTTGAGGCTGAGACTATATTTTATATTCTGGTTGCTGGTAAATAGATAATTACCATTAAGTGCTGTTACTTCATCCACTAAAACAGATTTGTCTTTCACCAGTAAGACTGAGCATAATAGAGGGGCTGAAAGAAATTTATGAAAGTCTAATACAATCGAATCTGACAAACTACTCAGCTTTCTGTAAAACGCTGCATCTTCACTAAAGTAAACCCCGCCTCCCCAAGCTGCATCAAAATGAATCCAAGGTTTAATGGCGAATTCTTGGAATATTTCCAAGATTTTTTCTACGGGATCGAAAGTTCCCAAAGTAGTCGAACCCATCACACAGCAAAAGTAAATTAGATTAAGATTATCATCTGTTATTTGGCTGACTAATTCTCTTAAATGTTCTAGATCTACGACTCCTTTTGTGGTTGTTTTAACTTTGATAATATTTTGAAGTCCACAAATTATGGCGGCTTTTTCAACAGAGTAATGAGAATGATCAGAGATCAGAATGACTGATTGTCCTAAATTAACTTTTGCTCTTTGTACCGCTAAGAATACAGATGCCAAATTAGATAACGTACCACCCGGATAAAAGATACCATCCCCTTCAGGATAACCGACTAGCGGTAACAGAGTTTCTACCATTTCTACTTCACACCGAGTAAAAATTGGCGAACATTCTTCAGTATGAATATTAGAATTAATGTAGTTAGATACGAAATCGGCAAAGACACCGATGGGGTCGGGATAGGAAAATAAGTATTTTAAGTTTTTTGGACTGTAGATATCTGGAGTAATAGACAGGGTAGACTTAACAAATTTTTCAATCCTCTCCAATCTTTCTGGTTCGGATAAAGTATAGATGCCATCCAGCATCTTCAAGCATTGATCAATGTCTTGTTCTGTTAGCATCTTAATTGTTGTACTAAGTTTAGGGTAATTCAGTCTAAGCTATCTGGATATCACCAATTCCTATCGCGATCAAGCCGCCCAGTCCGGATAAGCGGAGATCGGAGTGCAAAAATTAGCACTTGATACAGATTGTGTGAGAAAGGAAGCCTGAAAACTTTGATAAATCAATATCACAACAACCTGGCTTTATAAATATGTACACTTACTTTTTTAGAATAGCACATCGAATGACACGGGAAAAAAGTAGGAGCTTGATCGCCCCGTGAATTCATTCCGGAAAACCTATAGAAGCCATTTGGGATCTATGCTCATGGTCAGCAATTAGCAAAATCCTTCAGAAGAGCTTCCCCTACAGCTAATGCGCTACGCGCAGGCTACGCGAACAGCTTATGTGCTACGCACACGCTACTTGAGGTGCTATCAGGGATTAGCAATTTTTTAATGATGCGCTTACCCTGTAAAATTTTCTCTAAACTACTATAGATCTCGATCTCAACCGGAACATCTATAGGACTATCATCTTGCTTTTCCCTCGTACCAATGCCAAGTATCATTTTGAACCAAGCATGAGCTAACTTTTTGTAACCCTCTGAGGTTAAGTGAATACCATCCTCAAGCATGTGATCAGGGCTGAATAGATCGCGGTTATCAACAAATCGAATGTTCTTGTTTTTATAACTTTCTCCCGTCAGCAAATTTGCCAATAGGTTATTGTATTTATCAGCTTTCTGATTCTTGATAGTACCATCCTGCAGTGCAGAGGGGTTAATCGGGGGAATTGAAGAGACAAACAAATATACATTATCTGACCAGGCGAGAATTTTATCAATGAGTAAAATCATTTCATTGACCGTATCTTCAGGGCTTTCATTCTGAAAAAGGATGTCGTTTGTGCCAGCCATTAATAAAACAATATCCGGTCTTGCCTGCTTCAGCCAATCTTCTATTTCGGAGTTTAAATCCGACCACGCATTGGATGCTCCAACACCAGCTATGGCAAATCCCCCATGCCCTTGATGGTCTTTGTCAAACACATATGTGTTGTTTTGTCCTAAAACTATTTCAGGATTTTCTGAGGTAGCGCTACCCACAAAATTTACTCTATAGCCATTATCTTTAAACAATGCCCACAGGTCATCTCGATATCCGGCTCGATCCAATGCTTTACCACGAGTGTTTGAGTCTCCTAAAGGCATAATCTTTAGAGACCATTGATCGATGGTGAGCGCCTCTGCGGTGGTAGAAAACTCAAATAGGCTGATGCAATAAGCGGCGATTAAGGTCAATTTTGGGGATAATTTTTGCTTCATACTATAGCGTTTCCTAGTAAGCGTGAGGTATAGTAACAGCAATGAACAAACCAATTACGAAGATCATTATTGCTTAGACAAGAATTTACCGACCTGTTGAGATTGCCAAGTTTATGGACACCTTCGTATATGTTTGACACCACTGGCAAGATTAGCACTCAGAAAGTATTAGCGTACATTAACGACCCCCATCACGGATGAATCAATTCATCTGTTCGCCTATATCCCCCGACTAAAGTACAGGGGCTTTAGCCATCACACTTGTAAAGCAATCTATATATTAACAAAGATATGTAACGTAATCATCATAAATTTGATGCTTACTTAACGTTTATTAATGATAACCTAAAATTTATCTTAACTATTCGATTCAAGGAATAGTTTTTATGAGATAATTACTACTATGTATCAGGCTGTGGGTAGAATCGTATTTCGGCGATTTCGGTGATTTTTTTAAGTAGTCTATGAGCTTAAGGAGCTTTTGAATGTCTTCAAAGCAATTTACTAAATCCCAGGAAGCTCTTGAAGAAAATAACGATGGCAAAATTTTTACTACCAACTTAGGGTTTACTGCACTCTGCTTCTTAATTGGTTTAGCTGGATTTGGCTATATTCTCGCCACATTGCCTGGAATCGCAGAATCCCCGACAGACCCCTCTAGAACCTGTATAGTCGATGGTTGGAAACTGGGATTAATTATCACCCACGTGCTGGTTTTTGCCATCATCCCTCTGGCGATGAGAATTTTTTACAACAGCTTAAAAAACTTAGGACTGCCATCGAGAAGTATTTTTGCATCCCAACTGGGTCTAGCTTTTGTGATGGTGGCGATCGCTTCAGAAATTGGTTGGCACGTCACCCAATGCTGGTATTATCAAAACGATTTTACGATGCTGAATTTCATGTTTTACTTTTTCTTGATTTCAGCATTTGCCCTGTGGGCGGATGGGTTAGTAGAGAAAACTACTATAATCACCAATTTGATTAATATTGTGTTTGCCATCAGTCTTTTAGTTGTTTCAATTTTGTACCCTTTAGGTTATCAAGCCGGTAACGATAATTTTAAGATTCCTATTTATATTGCACTTACTCTAGTTTTGGGTGTATTGACTTATCGAGGCTATAAGATACTTCAAGATTGGAAAATTATTCTTTTCCCCATTTTCTCCGTTGGAGTCAATTTAACCTTTGTGTTTCTTCTAGATAAGTTTGGAGGGAATCCCTATACTGATCCACAAGTGACTTTCAATGCTTTATTTCATATCCTTCACGATTTAGTAGGAACCGAAGCTGGATTAGTCATCTTTACCTGGCTTGTCTATAGTAAAGGAATTGCTAAAAAAAACTACAAAGCTACCTTAGCGACAGGAAAAAATTAGTAAATACTAATTTTGATATATACCAGTTTTAAATTGGCCAGGGTAATCCTAATCAAAAACAATAGTGACAGTGGCGGGGTGCGGAATGTGGGTGATTAATTTATTTTCAATAATCAGCTAGTAAGCGTTCCCGTAGTGTCGGATATTCCGCATCGCCCTCTAACAAATGGGTATCTCTCGGAGATCCCCTTAGCGGTGTACTTTCAAGTATTCGATCCATAGTCTTAGTCATTTGTCAAAAAAAATTTAGATGGCTTTGCCCTGGGGCTAAAGCCCTGCGTCTCCTTGGCACTAGGGACAAGCAAAGGCTCATACCAGTCTTCTAGGATCTGGTGTGAGCCTTTGTTCACGTTGAGCTGCGAGTGTTTGAATTTTCTGTTTCCTAGTTTTAGAGTAGTGTCAAGGAATCTAAACATCACTATCTGGGCATCCTGAGAGTTTCTTGCCCAATCAAATTCTGAATATGCTACAAAGATGGTTACCTAAGCTAGGTCAACCTTAATTGAGAGGATAGTTTTACACCGGTGGGAAATTTCAGTCAGCTCTTAGAACCAATCGCTAACCAATTTAGGATTTTAGGGCTTCCTGAGCCAGTGGTGCATTGGGGACACCCATTGATGATGGGAATTGTGGTATTGATTATGGGTAGCTTTGTGGGAATAGCAGGATGGCGTGGCCGAGTAGTATCTGATCCTGAAATAGCACTACAGAGTCGCAGTGATCATCGAAAAATAGCACCCTGGATGTTCATTTTTATCGCAGGTGGCTACACGGGTGGGGTGTTGTCTCTGGTAATGCAGTATCAGCCAATTCTAGAAAGCCCACACTTTTGGACAGGATCTATCGTACTGATTTTGCTGGCTGCTAATGGGGTGATTGCCTTGACTGGCTTTGGCGGTAACAAACCATTGGTGCGTAGCGTTCATGCCTACTTAGGAAGTACGGCACTTTGCCTGCTCTTGCTTCATGTCGTTTTGGGCTTAAGGCTAGGTTTATCGATCTAATGAAGCCTGCCAGTGGTACTGTAATCAGTCTTGCTTATATTCTCGGCTTACTTTCTACAGGGATTCTCAACTTACCGACGGGTGAGATTCCCTGGCAAGAGTACAGAGCTTTGGTAACAGGATTCGTTGTCACAGGGATAGTGGCTGCGATCGCATTCCCCAGGTTCTGGCGCACAGGACCAAAACCAAGATTATGGGTAGCAGCAGGACTAATCTCGGCCTTGGCGGTGGTCTATTTTCAATTGCGGGTACCACAACCAGAACTGAATGACATTAGCGAATATGTGCCCTCAAGCAATACTATTGCGCCAGAGCAAGTGTTTAAGGTTGAAGGCAAAGTGGAGAGTATGCCTCGCCTGACCCGAAATCAGCGTACACAACTTTGGTTACAAACTACTCAGTTAACTGAAATTGAAAGTCGCGAAGATGGGGGAGCGATCAGTCAAGGAGTGACAGGCAAGTTGTATGTGACTGTGCCATTACTTCAAGGAACTGGGATATATCCAGGTCAGATAATTAGCGTAACTGGGGTTTTATATAAACCCAAGCCAGTGACTAATCCGGGAGCCTTCGATTTTGGAGCCTATCTTGCCCGTCAAGGGGCTTTTGCTGGTTTGAGTGGGCGTCAAATAAACTTTGATGAGGAAACTATTGGCAAACCCTGGGGATGGTGGAGACTGCGACAACGTATTATCCGTTCCCAAGTTAGCTTTTTAGGCTCTCCCACAGGTCCTTTAATCAGTTCAATGGTTTTGGGGCGTCGTGCTGTTGATTTGCCCTACGATATCCGCGATCAATTTATTCAGGCTGGGTTAGCCTATACCTTAGCAGCATCTGGATTCCATGTCTCTTTGCTGTTGGGTTTTGTCTTAGCCCTTACCAGGGGTTTAACCAAAGGAAAGCAGTTCAGTATTAGCTTGAGTGTACTGTTAATTTACGTAGCATTAACTGGACTCCAGCCATCGGTAATGCGGGCGGCTCTGATGGGGCTGGGTGCCCTCATTGCTTTAGTGACGGCACGGAAAGTGAAGCCTTTAGGGTCACTCTTGTTAGCAGCAACACTGTTACTCCTATTTAATCCTTTGTGGATCTCGGATGTGGGATTTCAGCTGAGTTTTCTGGCCACCCTAGGATTACTAGTCACTGCATCAGGGATTATCCAACGTTTGGATTGGTTGCCACCTGCGATCGCATCCCTAGTTGCTGTGCCAATTGCAGCAGCAGTTTGGACTCTGCCCCTGCAACTTTATGTTTTTCAAGTTGTTGCCACCTACTCTATACCACTTAGTGTTATTGCTACACCCCTAATTTCTATTATCACTTTGGGTGGAATTGTCAGCGCCTTGGCAGGACTAATTTGGCCAACAGCAGGAAGTGGGCTGGCTTGGTTACTGTATTACCCAACCCATGGACTAATGGGACTAGTGCAATTTTTCAATCAGTTGCCAGGCAGTTCTGTAGCGGTGAGCAAGATTTCCCTAGGGCAACTGTTATTTCTATACGGGCTAATTGTTCTAGCTTGCTTGATTCAATGGTTACATCCTCGTTGGTGGCTGATTAGTCTAGTTGCTGTCACTGTGGTGGTATTGCCCCAATGGCAACAAGCGTCAAAATTGTTTCAAGTTACAGTGCTAGCTACAGGAAATGACCAAATTTTAGTGATTCAAAACCAGGGACAAGTAACCTTGGTCAATAGTGGAAACCCTGATACAGTCAGGTTTACAGTGCTGCCTTTTCTGCAAAAGCAAGGTATCAATCATATTAATTGGGCGGTTGCTCTCGACAAGCAGCCCCAACTCAGAAGTGGTTGGGTTCAGGTTCTCGGTAGTTTGCCGATCGAGACATTCTACGATAACACTGATTTACAACCACCATTGTCTCAGGCTCAAAATTGGAACGATATTGTCACCCGTAACTCTATCGCTAGTGCAGTAGCCTCTAGGGAGGCGAACTACCAACCAATTCCAGTGGGTGAAATACTCTCTGTTGGCTCTACATCAATAGAATTAGTCAACACTGAACCACCAGTGTTGCTAATGCGCATCATTGACCAAAATTGGTTACTCCTAGGAGATCTCAAACCAGGCGTCCAAAAACAGTTAGCCAAAACCATCAGTTTCCCTGACCTACAAGTACTTTGGTGGTCGGGAAAAAGTCTGAGGCCAGAATTCCTCGATGCCCTGCAGCCAAAAATTGCGATCGCATCATCGAATGTAGTGGATTCCTACACCGCGAAGCTAATGCGCAATGCTAAGATGATCCTCTATTGGACAGGCCGTGATGGTGCTATCCAGTGGACACCGGATGGTGGTTTTAAGACTACTGTTGAAGATATTGAGATAGACATTGATGTTCCTTGATGGTGATCCCATCATTGACCACCCAGCAACAGGCGAGTTTTAAAAGGAAGGCTTGACAAATTCCAGGGTTTTGTGTTCAAATTTCAGATGAAGTCTGGGGTGCGGCTTGATTAGATCATGGAGGGGTGTCCGAGTGGTTTAAGGTGGCAGACTCGAAATCTGTTATGGTGTCAAAGCCATCGGGGGTTCGAATCCCCCCCTCTCCGTACAGGGATTTAACTTAACTTTTGGTCAATCTCACTCAGGGATGTGCTAGATACTGGTAGTAGGTAAGATCAGGTAACTGTCATCCCGTTAAATCCCATAGAAGAAGTTGGGAAGATCGAAGAAGTTGGGAATATAGGCTTAGAATTAAATTATATTCATATATTGATTCATCTTTATCAGCTCGGGATTTAAGCCAAGTGACTTCTGCTGATTATTCTCCAAAATCAACATCAACCGTTGAACTCTCCCCAAGTTACACACTACCTATAGTGTTGATTATTGCTGCAGTGACAATAGTGCTCATACAACCCTGGGTAAGTTTAGCGATCGCGTTGTTGGGCTTCTTCTTGTTGTTTCAGGCCGTAACCATACGCCTGCAATTTACTGAAACCGCCTTGGATATTTATCGCTCCGAAACCCTGATCCGGCGTTTTCCTTATCAGGAATGGCAAAATTGGGAAATCTTCTGGACATCAGTACCGATTTTGTTTTATTTTTCAGAAGTCAAAAGCATTCACTTTCTACCAATTCTATTTGACCCAAAGCTGCTACGAACTTGCCTAGAAGAACGCTTCCCTAAAGTATAAATTACTTACCTCAAAGTATAGAGTAGAGGTTAGGTATTTAATGAATAAGTTATTAAGAAATCAGTTTAAATGAATTCCGAAGACCCACAAAACCCAGAACAAGAGCAAGATAATAACCAAGCAGTTAAGGGATTAGATAATTCACAGGAGTCAAATTTCCCAGATCAAGATAGGGCTACTCCTAGAGATAACTCTCAAGCTCCCGACCTTCCTCCCATTTCTCTGACCCTATCAGACCATGACAAAGCTAAACCAACACAGTCGAGTGAGCCGAATCGGGATGATAAAGTTAGTGAAATTCAACTAGGGAAGTCTTCAGATCAAGCCAAAAAAATGGGTAGCTTAGCTCAAACTGTGGCTGAACTTGAGCAAAAAGAACAGGAGTTGAGACAGAGAATTGCCACTCTGCAAAACCATGAACAGTCACTGGTTTCAAAGGAATTGGGAAGCACCCAAGCAGTTGTGGAGCGGATGGTATTTGAAGGTCTGACCGAACTGGAGCAACGCAAGCAAAAGTTGCAAATTTCTATTGAGCAACTAGAACGCCGCCGGGAACGCATTCGTGAAGAAATGCGCACCAGTTTTGCCGGTGTATCTCAAGAGCTAGCCATTCGGGTTCAAGGCTTTAAAGATTATTTGGTTGGCTCCTTACAAGACCTAGCTGCTGCTGCTGAACAACTGGAACTCTCCCAGCCGCCAACCGAAACACCACGGCCAGCATTAGAAGACCCCCCACCACCCCCCACCAGAGGCAACCCACAATTTGCCGAACAAGCCTTTAAAGACGAAGTCCGACAGATTCGTCAGCTGTTGGATCAATATCGCAAAATGCCAGATTATTATGGTCCTCCCTGGCAACTGCGTCGTACCTTTGAGCCAATTCACGCTGAAAAAGTGTCTCAGTGGTTTTTTTCCCAAGGTGGTCGTGGTGCGCTGCAAACTATGGGGAGCCGCTTACAAAATGTTTTGATTGCCTCAGCGGTTATATCCGTGTTGCGGACACTATATGACAATCGCCTAAGTACTCTTGTGCTGGCCAACAGCCCAGAACGACTGGGAGAATGGCGTAGAGGATTACAGGACTGTCTGGGAATCTCCCGCAGTGATTTTGGTCCAGAACGGGGAGTTGTTCTATTTGAAGATCCAATCGCCCTGGTTCAAAAAGCGGAACGACTGATCAAGCGGGATCAGTTAGCCTTAATCATTGTTGACGAAACCGAAGATAAAATCAGTCTCTCATTATTGCAATTTCCCCTATGGTTGGCTTTTGCACCTGATCCTCGGCAGATGTATACCTATGACGATTATTGAATTACTGAGTTTACTGGGTTGAATCTTAGCAAAATAGGTGTGAAACTGCTGCTACTAGGGAGGTTCAGCGAACTTAAAAATCGATGTAGTTGGCCCGACGGGGGTTTCCCCCACTTGCACTTTACATCAAGACAGTCAGCAATGTTACAGCCGAGCTACCCGTCGCGGTGGTGATAGGGGAATTCTTGCCGGATCTTGTGAAAATTTTCAACATGACACCAATGGTACTTAACTTAACTTGGAGTGGGCTACTAGTAATCTCAGCCTATTTATTAGGTTCCCTGCCTACTGGTTACCTAGCAGGACGCTGGCTTAAAGATATTGATATTCGCGAGCATGGCTCTGGATCAACCGGTGCCACCAATATATTGAGAACTGTGGGCAAAGGACCAGCAGTGGTGGTATTACTGATTGATGCCTTGAAAGGAGTAGCGGCTATTAGTCTAGTCAATGGCTTTTATACCCTGACAGAAGTTTCCCTACTGCCTGAAACCTGGCAACCCTGGTTAGTGGCATTAGCTGCGTTTGCTGCTATCTTTGGTCATAGTAAATCCATTTGGCTAAACTTCACCGGAGGTAAATCCGTTGCCACCAGTATAGGTGTTATCTTCACCATGTCTTGGCCTGTAGGGTTAGGAACCTTAGGTGTATTTGCAGTAGTCTTGGCAATTTCTCGTATTGTCTCTCTCAGTTCCATTGCTGGTGCGATCGCTGTTTCCCTACTGATGTACCTTACCAAAGCTCCTCTTGCCTATGAGTTATTTGGTATTGCTGCTGGCATATATGTCATCATCCGTCACCGCAGTAACATCCAGCGTCTACTTACAGGTACCGAACCCCAAATCGGGAAACCCCTTTCTCCAGCAGTATCCTTAGAGACTGGAACAGACTAAGACTATAAAACACAAGTCCCTGGTTATGGATTGCTTGATTAGAAATCTAATAAAGGAGCGGACTTACGCAGCGGTGCGACCCCGGTCGGGTGTCCCCACAAGCGTGAACGCGCACCAAGAGAACGAAGGGTGAAAGCACAGCAAGAGATATCGTTGTATGCTAGGGGTTGAATTGAGACAAAAATTCTGGTAACAGACTCCAGTAATTCTCATTTTTAAACATTAGATTTGGAACGGGATTAGCCCAAAGTAGTAGCGCTAATCGCAATCGTTTACGTTGGTGATAGGAGATACATGAGGGAAAACTTTACATGATGATGGACTGTATTAAACTGAGCAATATTCGCTGCTACGGCTACATTGGCTACCTACCGGAAGAACAAACCCTAGGACAGTGGTTTGAAGTAGACCTGACCATGTGGCTAGATCTAAGCACTGCCGGAGAAAGTGATGATCTTAGCGATACCATGGATTATCGGCAAACTATTGATACTGTCAAGAATTTGGTTAAAACCTCAAAATGTGCCCTGATCGAAAAATTGGCAATTCAAATTGCTAATGCGATCCTAGAATTCGATAAGGTGGAGCAAGTCCAGGTGCAGTTAAGCAAACCTGGTGCCCCCATTCCGGATTTTGGAGGTAAGATCACCCTGGAAGTGACTAGAAGCCGTCACAATAGGTAGGAGGAATAATTCAACATCGTGGGTTTATAGGGGGATCATGACTTTTCGCATACTCAGCTTAGATGGCGGTGGTATTCGGGGCGTTATCGCAGCAGTAATCTTGGCGGAATTGGAGAAAGAGATTAACCAGCCCCTCAACAAGTATTTTGATTTAATTGCAGGTACCTCCACTGGTTCAATCTTGGCTGCCGGGATTGCCACTGGTATCCCCAGCCAAGAGATGATTAGACTTTATGAACAGAAAGGGGAAAGGATTTTCCGCTACACCAGTCGTTTTTCACTAAAGCGGCTTAAGGTTATCCTTCAGTATGGTCTTTCTGCTCCTAAACACTCGAATCAGGGGTTAATTGAGGTGATGAAAGAACAGTTTGGGACGACCAAACTGTCGGATATCTACGATTCACCTCGGCTGTTGATCACAGCCTACGACACCATTAGTCGCATGCCGATTGTCTTTAAAAGCTGGCGTGAAGACAAAGATTATTTTGATGTTCCCTTATGGGAAGCCTGTGTCTGTTCCGCATCTGCCCCCACCTATTTTCCAGCCCATCAGCTCAAGACTCAAAGCAAGACTTACTCGGCAATTGATGGTGGAGTTGGGGCAAATAATCCCTCAAGCTGTGCATTAGCTGAAGCGATCCGGTTAAATCATTCCCTGGAGGAAATTTCTATAATCTCGATTGGGACAGGAGAATCCAACCGCTCCATTCCTTGGGAAAAAGCTAGAGGCTGGGGATTGGGACAATGGGGATGGCAAGGACGATTGATTGAAGTGCTATTTGATGCTCCTTGTGACATTCACCGGTATATTACCAAAGAGTTGATGGGTAGCTTAGGATCCGAGGATGCAACAGTTTCTCGTTACCTGCGTCTACAACCGCAAATCACTAGTGACGCAATGGATGATGCGACTCGGAGCAATATTGCCAAGTTAAAGCGTGTTGCCAAGAATTACGCCTGGCAAAACCAAGGTTTGTTCCAGAACTTCCTGGAAATAAATTGAGGAACCTTTCAGCTTATGTTCGTAGGTTTACTAACTTGGTTAGTTGTTACTGGTTAATTAAAAAGTAAGTAACATTCATGAAATAAACCCGATTAGAAGTGATTAGCAAAACTTTCAAGAATATCCTGTACATTAGCATCATTATTATACTTCAGTAATCGGTAATTACGCGCTTCGGTTGTCAATTGGGGACCGAATTGATAAATCCTATAAAATTGGGCAATGACCTTAAAAGCTCGTAAAAAATTTGCTCAACATTGGCTGCGTAGCGAGGAGGCACTGAACCAAATCGTGGCAGCTGCTAATTTACAAAAAAGCGATCGCATTCTAGAAATTGGTCCGGGTACTGGCATTCTTACCCAGCGGTTACTGCCTTTTGTTCAGTCTGTAGTGGCGGTAGAAATTGATCGAGACTTGTGCCGATTATTAGTTAAAAAACTCGGTAAGATAGATAATTTTTTACTGCTCCAAGGGGACTTTCTGTCCCTAGACTTAGATACATTGTTAGCTAACTTTTCCAATTTCCAAAAACCTAATAAAGTTGTTGCCAATATCCCATATAATATCACCGGTCCGATTCTGGAAAAGTTACTAGGTACTATTACTCAGCCAGCTGTGCCAGGGTTTGATTTAATCGTGCTGCTAGTGCAAAAAGAAGTCGCTCAGCGGTTATATGCCAAACCCAGTTGTAGACAATTCGGGGCATTATCAGTGCGGGTGCAGTATCTCGCCGAATGTGAATTGATTTGCGATGTCCCTGGGTCGGCCTTCTCTCCTCCCCCCAAGGTGGATTCTGCTGTGGTGCGCTTACATCCGAGCCTAGCCGAACCACCAGCTTCTGACCCCAGATGCTTGGAGACACTATTGAAACTGGGCTTTGGCAGCAAACGTAAAATGTTGCGCAATAATTTAAAATCTGTAATTGAACGCGATCGCATCACCCAATTGCTGGAACAATTAGAAATAAGCCCTCAAGCCCGAGCGGAAGACCTTAGTGTTGCTCAGTGGATAGCCCTAGCTAATCAGATCACCATAAAGAATGCATTCATACTCCCTAAATGCCCCAGCTAAAATCAATCTGTATTTGGAAATCCTCGGTGATGCGGGTGATGGTTATCACGAACTCGCAATGATTCTCCAAAGCATCGAATTAGCTGATCAAATCGACATCCGTGCCATTGGTACACAGGAGATTAAAGTCCACTGTAATCATCCGGAAGTGCCAACGGATGAAAGCAACCTCGCTTATAAAGCAGCTGCCTTGATGTGGGAGGAGTTTCCTGAGTGTTTTGCTAACTTGGGTGGTGTGGAAATTACTATCCACAAGCGAATTCCTGTAGCGGCTGGACTAGCTGGTGGCTCGACGGATGCAGCGGCTGTGTTAGTAGGAATCGATATGTTGTGGCAATTGGGATTAACCCACCCGGAATTAGAACAATTGGCAGCACAGCTTGGATCGGATGTGCCGTTTTGCCTTGCTGGTGGCACCGCTCTAGCTCTGGGGAGAGGTGAGCGATTGTCTGCCCTACCGGGACTAGATTCTCTATATGTCGTGTTGGGTAAATACCGCAGTCTCATGGTTTCTACTGCTTGGGCTTATCAGACTTATCGAAATCAGTTTGGGGAAACCTATATCCGGGAGCCTGAGGACTTAGAATCCCGTGCTAATCGTTTTCATAGTGGTCCAATAGTTAAGGAAATCCTCAATAAGGATGGGGGACAGATTGGTAAACTATTGCGCAATGATTTAGAAAAAGTGGTGTTACCCAATCACCCCCAAGTCTTGGAACTACGGAAAGCCTTTGAGAATAGTGGTGCGATAGGAACCATGATGTCTGGTTCCGGTCCGACGGTATTTGCCCTGTGCAAGTCCCAGGAGCAAGCCCAGGAAATTCAACAAAAAGTAAGCATTGAGATTACTGACCCAGATTTGGAGTTTTGGGTAACCAAATTATCGAGTCAGGGGATTCAGATCATGTCAACACCTTGAGTCGTTAGTGTTGAGTTGGTTAATCCTGAGTTGGTTAGCCATGAGTTGGTTAATCCTGAGTCGAAAATGACTAACCAGATTCTCCTAGAGATTAAACATAATTAAGACTATTTATGTTTAAAATAAGCCTCCATCACCTGGCGCACAATTGGTCCTGCCACTGAACCTCCACCGCCGCCGGAATGTTCCACAAAAGCAACAACCGCAATCTCGGGTTTATCATAGGGGGCAAAACCACCAAACCAAGCATGAGGTTTCCCAGGAGGAGCCTCTGCTGTTCCACTCTTACCAGCGGCAGGAGGCAACTCTGGCACCCTCAATGCCGCTCCTGTTCCCCCAGTCACCACAGCTCGCAATCCTCGGCGCAGGGTCTGAATCGTTGATGGCTTCATATTGATGGACACTCGCCCTTTAATAGCATCCTGATTGTTCTTGAGCAAGTGGGGTTTAACCCGATAGCCACCATTGGCAACTGCAGAAAACATCACCGAGGATTGTAAGGGTGTTCCTAGGGTAAACCCTTGACCAATAGACATATTTATGGTATCCCCAACGGTCCATCCCCAATTGTAGTTTTTCCGCTTCCAGGCATCATCCACTATCAAACCACTGGATTCGCCGGATAACTCAATACCAGTTTTTTCACCAAAGCCATATCTACGAGCCCATTCAATCAGGGTTTTCCCCCCAACCCCTCGACCGATTTGACCAAAGAAGGTGTTACTGCTCCAAGCCATAGCACCCACAAATCCCATTGGACCAAATCCGGCTCGGTTCCACTCCCCAAAGGCATGACCACCGACATACAGGTAAGGATAAGTCTGTAAAACAGTTTTGGGAGAATACCGACCAGATTCCATACCCGCCGAAGCCGTGACCACCTTAAATGTACTGGCTGGAGGAAACCCTCGCATTGCCCGGTTGATAAACGGATTCCCTCTGCCTTGTAGCTTTCGCCAGGTTTCTGAGGTGATGCGAGTCGAGAAAATATTCGGGTCAAAGGTTGGACGAGAAACCATTGCGAGGACAGCACCGGTGTTGGGGTCTATAGCCACGACTGCCCCTTTGCGATCGCCTAATGCTGCCTCGGCTGCCTTCTGCACATCTATATCGATGGTTATATGGATAGGTTTACCCGCTTGTGCCTGTTTCTGACCCAGAACCCTGACGACTCGTCCAGCACCATCAACTTCTACTTGCTGACCGCCCCATTCTCCCCGTAGCAGATGCTCATAGGACTTCTCCACCCCCATTTTGCCAACCACATCACCGAGGCGGTAGCCGTCAGGTTTACGCCGTTGCAGCTCTTCATAGTCCAGCTCTCCAGTATAACCTAGAACGTGAGCCGATAGCTGTCCATGGGGATAGTACCGCAAGGCATCAATATCCACCTCTATCCCCTGTAATTCATTGCTGTACTCAGCCAAGGCAGTAACTTGAGCGGGAGTAACACCACGGGCAATCCGAAGTAGGTAAGGAGAGTTATAGCCCGCTTGTTCCAGACGCTTTTGAATCTCAGCGTCTGGTATCTTCAAAATTTGGGACAGGCGTTTGCGAGTTTGGGGCCATTGCTCCTGCCTAAGAACCATCGGCCACACAAATACCGAGTGAGACAACCGATAGCTAGCTAATACTCTTCCCTTACGGTCAAAAATATTGCCCCGTATAGGGGGCTTGGGAATCAGACGAATCCGGTTATTTTCTGCCAGCTGTTGGTTGCGTTCCCCTTGAACTAGCTGTAAATACGCTAAACGGGAAGCAATTCCCCCCAGCAAGAATAGGCTAATCAGTACCATAATCACTACGGATTGGTATTTGCGTCCGACAGTGCGGGAATTAGATCGATGCACTGCAAATGGAGATAAGGAAGGCTGAATTAATGTCATCGTCAGAGGTCTGAGAATGGGGAATGGGACTTGGAGAACACGGAATTGGGCAATTAAGGCGAATAGTCTGTGATCAATGCAGTAAGCTATTGGCTTGGATTCCCAATACGCCCCCCCTTTTCAATTAAGAATTAAGGATTGACAATTGACAACTAAACAACAGGACTCACGCCCCAAGCTTGTCGGCTAAAACTGGAGATGGGGTTTACGGTGACCGGGTGTAGTGAGCAGAATGGGAACATGCCCGATTAATTGCCTACACCAGTTCGCCTACAGCCGCCCCAAATTCTTGATTAAGGAGGCTCTGATCTGCCCCTGTTCTAATCGGTCATACCATTAGCCTAATACCTAGTCACGCCTAATACCCAGCTATTTACTTCCGAACCTCAGCTACTGGATCAGTGCAGATCCGTTTAGCTACCGCAGGAGTATTTTTAGGTTGGAGGATAAAATAAACCCAAGGAGAGAAACCGTTTTGCACAGATGCAGACAGACGATGCATGACTCTGGGGGCATCACTACTGCTGAAATAACCACCATGTTTCAAACGACTGTTAAAGAACCACGTCCGACTGCTACGACTACAGCTAAACTTGATGTTGAACTCCGCAAGGTTTTTAAAGTGTTCGACACCGAGACTGTTGTCCGTGGTGTTGACTTAAGTATCCGTCAAGGAGAATTTTTTAGCATTCTTGGTCCGTCTGGCTGTGGCAAAACTACAACCTTGCGTTTAGTAGCGGGATTTGAGATGCCTTCAGCTGGGGAGGTAATGATTCAGGGACGCTCGATGAATCATATTCCACCACACCGCCGACCTGTCAATACGGTCTTTCAAAGTTATGCTCTATTCAATCACCTGAGTGTATCTGAAAATATTGCCTTCGGTCTACGGCTAAAAAAGCTACCTTCATTGGAGGTTGAGGAACGAGTCAAAGCAGCCCTCAAACAAGTGAAACTAGAGGGATTGGCGAATCGGTATCCCCCTCAACTGTCTGGGGGTCAACAGCAACGAGTGGCATTGGCCCGAGCGTTAGTTAATCGACCAGCGGTGCTGTTGTTGGATGAACCCTTGGGAGCGCTAGATTTCAAGCTACGCAAACAGATGCAGGTGGAACTTTCAAATCTCCATCAAGACCTGGGGTTAACCTTTGTGATGGTGACCCACGACCAAGACGAAGCCATGAGTCTTTCTGACCGTATCGCTGTGATGCGTGCAGGTAAAATTGAGCAAGTTGGTTCCCCCAGAGAAATCTATGAAAATCCTCGGACAACCTTTGTGGCGGACTTTATCGGTGATACCAATTTGTTTAAAGGTCGTCTGCAACGGTCCGATGCCGACTCACTCGAAATTACCACCAAGACTGGTATCAAGATTGTAGTTGAGTCTCCATCCGTTAGAGAAGTCCTGGATAATTCTAATGCTCAGGATATTGTAGTAGGTGTACGACCAGAGAAAATTCGCCTGAGTCTTTCCCCGCCAACAGTAACAACAACTACTACTACAATGAATTGCTTTGAAGGACGTCTCAAACACGCGATGTACCTGGGTACTCATATTCAATGTGTGGTGGAGTTACTCAGTGGTGACTGTCTGAGAGTCATACTTGCCAACACCAATAACAAGTTACCAGACCCTCACACAACAATTTATGCTCGTTGGGCACCCACGGATTGTCGAGTGTTGGAGGAATAATTTGAGGATTTCGGTAGTTTTTGAGGCTAGTTTCCTTGGAAAATAGTGCTGAGTAGAGCAAGATATTTTTAGTTGTTGATTAAATCAAATCCGGTGGATTAATTATCCTATCTGTTTTCGGGTAATGGGTAATTGGTAATCGGTTTTGACCAAATTTCTTCAACCTAACCTACTTCGGACGCCTGGGCAAAAACAAACGTCAACTTTCAAGCTTTTCAATTGTGCTTTCACTGGATCGACAACAATTCCTAAAACGCCCTACAAGGCGTAACTTTTTACAGGTAGCCACGGTTGCTGCCTTATCAGGTCTAACCCTCTCTGGATGTGGCTGGACTCTAGCTGAGGTGAGACCAACAACTAATTCACCAGGTGACAGAAATAAACTATTTATCTACACTTGGACTAACTATACCGATGATGAGCTACTAGACCGCTTTACCGAAATAACTGGAATCAAAGCTGTAGTTGATGTCTTTGATTCCAACGAAGCTATGCTTGCTCGACTTCAGGCTTCTGGGGGCGGAGCCTATAGCATTATCTACCCGTCTGACTACATGGTGCGGAAGATGGTTGAGTTGGATCTGTTGCTCAAACTGGACTTTGAACGCATCATCGGAATGAATCGACTTTTTTCTCAGTTCCTCAATCCCATATATGACCCCAACAATTTGCACAGTATTCCTCTGAGCTGGGGAACAACGGGTTTGATTTACAACTCCAAAAAACTATCTAAGGTACCGGAGGATTGGAGCTATCTTTGGGAATATAAAGACAAATTATCGAGACGGATGACTTTGCTCAACGATGTGCGAGAAGTGATGGGTGCCACTTTGAAAATGTTGGGTTACTCGTACAACTCTACCAATCCCCAGGAGATCAAAAAGGCCTATGAAACGTTGGTGGAGTTAAAACCAAGTATTGCTTCATTTTCTTCTGATGCTTGGCGATCGCTAATCCTGAGTGGGGATTTATGGATTGCGATGTGTTACTCCTCCGATGCTGCTGAAATCATGGCAGAAAACCCAGATTTGCAGTACGTCCTACCGAAAAGTGGTTCTTCCTTGTGGATCGATACCTTGGCAATTCCTAAAACAGCTCCCAATCTTGAGGGTGCCTATGCTTGGATTAACTTTATGTTAGAAGCAGATGTTGCTGCTCAAATGTGTGAACGGTTGAGCTTCGCCACACCAAACCAAAAAGCATTTAAGCTATTGTCCCGTGACATCCAAGAGGATCAAAGTTTGTTTCCAGAAGAATCAGCGTTAGAACGTTGTGAAGGTGTTGCACCTGTTGACGAGGTAAGCGTTGTTTATGACCGCTACTGGACTCAGTTGACCAGTGGTTAGGAGTTAGGAATTAGCCCTTTTCAACACCCTACAGTTTAGGAAACTAGTACGGAAATGCAGAAATAAACATACCATTCAAAATACCTCTCAAAAAGAGCGAAACGCTATTTAAAACTGCTATTTTTAACAAATTAAATCCCAATTTATAGTGATAAAAACCTAAATAATAATTCACCTTTTTAAAAGGTTTAAATCTAGATATCATAATATAGCATTAAAAAAAAAGGCTATAAGTCTTGGATTAATGAATAAGAAATAATGATTAAAAACTAATGATAAATAACACTGAAAGCGTTACTGAGAACATTGCTGAATCCCCAGTTATGCAAGATAAGAGACACTTACGATGGCAGTGGTTAGAACCCCTAGGATTGCTCAGTCCAGCAGGTATATGGTTAGCTTTGTTGTTGGTGCTGCCAACCCTAGTGATTTTTGAGCTAAGTTTGGTACCCAACATTAGACCAGGAGATGTGGTCAATCCGTCTGGTATTGATAATTATTTACGGGTATTTGATCCAGTAATCTTGCAGGTGATGGGGCGATCGCTTTTTTTGGCCATGGGAAGCACTGTGATTTGTCTTCTGCTAGGATTTCCTGTGGCTTATTGGATTGCTCAGCTAGCACCCAAGCGGTGGCAAAATTTACTGCTGCTGGGTTTTATCTTACCGTTGTGGACATCCTCTCTACTGCGTTCTTATGCCTGGATTACCATTCTGCGACCGACTGGGGTTCTCAATACAGTCCTGACTAGTCTTGGACTACCAGGATTAGATTTGCTCAATCGTAGTGCTGCTGTATTGATTGCCATGGCTTACAGCTTTCTGCCATATATGGTCTTGATTCTCTATGCGTCTATAGAAAAGTTAGACAAACGTTTGTTAGAAGCGGCGGCGGATTTAGGGGCAGATCCCTATCAAACGTTTTGGAAAGTAACTGTACCCCAAACTCTACCAGGAATTGCTGCAGGTTCTTTGCTAGTATTTATCTCTGGATTAGGGGATTTTGTTAATCCGGAATTGCTAGGGGGAGCATCGAGTATGACTGGAGCAAGATTGATTTATAACCAGTTTTTAGGAGCTACTCAAAACTGGGGATTTGGGTCAGCTTTGAGTATGATGTTAATTTTGGTGGTGAGTATAGCGATCGCACTTTTGATTAAGTATGGTGATCCCAAAGCACAAGCATAGCACTATAGAAAAGGGAGTAGGGAGTAGGGAGTAGGGAGTAGGGAAATAGGGTTGCATTTATAAAAATGAAAAATTTAAACTAGAAACTTGATATTAATTAGCCATTAACTATTAATCTTTAAAATTAACCATTGACGAATGACAAATGAGCAACTCTACCATCAGCAGGAGGAGCTTCCCCTAGACATGGTAAATTCTCAACCAAAACTCCGGGTTTCTTGGCAGGGTATTTTCTCCCTGGTGATGTTCTTTTATATGTACTTACCCCTGCTGGTACTGACGTTTTATAGCTTCAATGACTCTAAATACAGCGCCCAGTGGCAGGGATTCACGTTTAAGTGGTACCTAAAACTATGGCAGGACGAGAGTGTAAGGAACGCACTATTCAATAGTCTCACGGTAGCGCTAGTGGCAGTAGGGATTTCTGCGGTATTGGGTACCATGATGGCAGTCGGTTTAGCCCGTTACCAGTTTCCAGGGAAACGCTTGTATCGAGGGATATCCTACTTACCCCTGATTATCCCAGATATTGCGATCGCAGTCGCAACTCTAATCTTTTTGGCAGTTATGGCTATTCCTCTTAGTCTGTGGACTATCATAGCAGCTCATATAGTTTTCTGTTTGGCTTATATTGCCATTGTTGTTTCCTCCCGTATCACCCAACTTGACCCTCACCTAGAAGAAGCAGCCCTTGATTTAGGAGCAACGCCCCTACAAGCTTTTCTAAAAATATTACTACCGGAATTGATGCCAGCCATTATTGCTGGTTGTTTATTATCTTTTGTCCTAAGTATGGATGATTTTCTGATTTCTAGTTTTACGGCTGGGACTGGTGCAACTACCCTACCCATGGAAATCTTTAGCCGCATCCGCATTGGTGTTAAGCCAGATATAAATGCTCTTAGTGTTTTGTTAATCCTGGTATCAGGTGCAGTTGCTTTTATAGCTGAATGGCTCCGTTATCGGAGTGTGGAAAATCAGCAATAATGGGGAATCGGGAATCGGGAATTGGGAATCGGGAATCGGGAATCGGGAATTTATAACTGATACAATGTTACTTTATATTATTCCATTATAGCAAGTCTTATACCCATGAGGTACAAATCTCTGGTTTTTAGGGACTTCGGAGCAGGGAGCAGGGAGCAGGGAAGAATGAAGAGGGAAGAGGGAAGAGGGAAGAGGGAAGAGGGAAGAGGGAAGAGGGAAGAGGGAAGAGGGAAAAAATAATGTGTACCTCATAGCTATGATAAACGCTATATATTATTCCATTCCTTAGTTCAGCAACCCCAAAATTGATAATTCATCCTTGATAATTCATCCTTGATTTCAATTTATCTAACCTTTCTTCCAATTCAGTGGTAAGTTGCTCCATCCGATGATCATTACTTAAGTAGGGAGAGGTAGTTTGAGCGATTCTGAATAGTTGAGTGGCGATTAATTGTTGTTTTTCACCCCAAAGTGTCTTGACTGAACGCAACTGATCTTGTTTGAGCCAATTAAAGCAAAAGTGAGCATAACGGATTGAGGAACGAATTCCCCGTGCTGTTCTAGGATATAAATCCCACAGAGGCATGATATATTGGGGTTGGTATTTCAAACCAACAGATAAGCACCAATCCTGCCATTTAAATGCCAAGATAGTGGGATTAGTGCAGATAGGAATCCAGGGGATTCGTAGTGCATCGGCTACAATTGCTCCATGCATGGCTTCTGTTAGTAAGATGTTGGTTTGGCTGATAGCAGATAATACTTGCTCGACAGGCAAACGAGGGTCAATATACTTAAAGCCGATTTGTTCACAGATTTGATGCCAGGCTTGACCGCCATATCTGGCAGATTTAGCATGGGGCATAACGGCAAATTGATGGATTTTTTGACTGGTTGGATGGAAGAGTCGTCTGACTAGCACTGCTCCATCGGTAACGGCTAATTGAGGGGAAATGTCTAAGGCTTTTGCTGAGAGGGGTCCTCTTACACAGTAAATTGTCCAGGAATCTTGGAGTTTTGGTAATTTTTCATAACCGACTCCGGTACTAAAAATGATGATTCGGCGAGCATTGGGTAAACGCTTGGGGAGTAAATTATTTAGGAGGGTACCGATTCCAACAAAGGCGGTGCTTTCATCGTCATTTAGTAAGTTAGGGATTAACTGTTGCCATAGCCAAGGGTTTAGGTCATCGCCAAAGTTATTGAGACCACCAGGGAATCGTTTGGGTGAGTATTGGTAGTAGAAGAGTTTCATTTTCCCCTAATATGTCCATTTTTGTTTGGTAGAGCCACCAAAGGTTTATGTTCCGGCCTTGACCAGCTGGTCAACAGTCAGTTTTAATTCTGGGAAAGTTGGTGATTCAATAGAATCACATCCCCTAAAGATTTGGCCTTCTTTATATTCATTATCAGCTAACTGGTATATCCAAACTGTAGGAATCTTAGGAGACCCAATGTATCGGGTTCCTCCCAGGGCTTTATAGTCAACAATCCAGTATTCGGGAATGCCAAATTTTTCGTATTCAGCCAGTTTGGTTAGATAGTCATCTTGCCAGTTGGTACTAACGACTTCCACGATTAACTTAGCTGATTTACCGATTGAGATACTTGATTTTTGTTTCCAGTATGGATCTTCCGCAACAGTTTGTTTATCCAAAACAATGATATCTGGTAAATAACCTTCTCCCTGTTGATAGGGTTTGACAAGACAAGTTCGAGGAATAAAGTAGGGTAGTGAAAGTCTCTCTATTTCGACATCGAGTTTTCTGGCAATGAGAGCTGCTACTTGTTCGTGCAAACCGGTGGGACGCATAGCTACAATTCTACCCTGACGAAGTTCATAGTTTCCTCCATCCTCTGGATACTGTTCTAAGAATTCGTCAAAGGTTAATAGTTTTGATACTGCTTGAACCATAGTTAGGACTGGTTAATAAGTAGTATTGGGTTAGTATCTAGTTTAAGTATAGCGTTTTATAATGATATGTGAAACTATTTGTTGTTTTAAAAGGGCTGCATCTATACTCCCTATTCCATAAAAACCAGCGATTTAAGTACATCAACGAATTGATAAATATATCATAATGATACCAAAATCAATTTACCATCGACTTTTATCTGGAATTGTTGCTAGCCAATAAAACTCTTGTTAGTTTATCTTTAACTCGATTTCCCTGAAAGCCAATATAACCCTGTCCCAAGGTAATCTGTTGAGACCAATGAGATTGATTGCACCAACGATAATAGGCAGGTAATGCAATAGTTTCTAAGAAATAACGCCACTTCTTCGTAGTACTTGAAGGGGTGATCGCTTTGGCACGAATTCGACCATTTGTAACCATATCGCTACGTAAATTTGGCTCTTCTTTCAACCGCTTAAGGGCTGAAATTAACGCCCTAGGGGTAGCCACTTCCAGATAGTCTAGTGGGCTATAACGTTCTGCTTGATAAGCAGCTTCACATCCGAGAATAGCAGGAACCCCTGCTAGCCAAGCATTGTAGAGTTTGGTAGCTGGTTTGCTCAGGTAATTGCGGTGGAGGCAGGCTGTGTGACCCTCAAAGCTACGCACAGCGACAATAGCATCAATCTGACTGTAGTCATGCCAGCGATTGTCTAGGTTGCTATAGTCATGCCAATGATTGCTATTGATTACTGGTTGCCAAGATAACCCTAGTGTTTGGAGTTGTTGTTGCCAGGAGGGATGCTTTAATTCTAGCGCTAGGTTAGCTTCATGACCAAAGAAGGCGATGCTTTCAAAGCGATCGCATCGTGCTGGATGGCGCTGAATTAACCCTGGCTGAGTCCAGTGGGGTAAATAGTAACTATTGCGCAGATGCATTGTTTCCAGAGGATTTTGTACCACATGGAGTTGAGCATAGGGATAGGGTCTTTGTTCAGCTTTAATACAAATCAGCAATAACTTTGGTCCTGGCTTGAGCTGGTCTTTGTGAGCTCGTAAGCAATTGCGGTGGATCAGGACAATCCCTTCTCTGGGCAATTCTGCTACTAGTTCGCAAGGGAAACCATCGGCTTTCAGGCGCAGATAGGTTTGTAAAGTCCAGGCATAGATACCAATACCAAAGCCTTTCCAGTTCTCATCGGCACTTCTGGGCATGGTGTCTGGCCAGAAACCCTGAGGAATGTAGAAGTAAATTGGTGGTAATTTATCGGTCA
Organism: Moorena sp. SIO3E8; assembly: GCF_010692445.1. Taxonomy (NCBI): domain Bacteria; kingdom Bacillati; phylum Cyanobacteriota; class Cyanophyceae; order Coleofasciculales; family Coleofasciculaceae; genus Moorena; species Moorena sp. SIO3E8. Next base: position 24,360 of record NZ_JAAHHM010000070.1, read on the forward strand.
TGTGAGGTACTTTTATTCTTGGTTTTAGGAAACAGGGAGCAGGGATTAGGGAGTCGGGAGTCGGGAGTCGGGAGTCGGGAGTCGGAACCCACCCCTAACCCCTCCCAGGAGGGGAACGGGAGTCGGGAGTCGGGAGTCGGGAGTCGGGAGTATAAAAAAATTTATTTTTGTACCTCATTAAACTCGTAAATACTAGTAATAATGATTAGCCATTAGGGATTACCCTGACCCAAAAATCCAGGGACTATTTGATAAGTAATTAATGGAACTTGATCTCAACTTTGGTGTCAGGTATCAGCTATCAGCTATCAGCCCAAGGCCAATGACTGACGGCTGATAGCTGAACGCGCACGCGTGAGCCAAAAGCTCACGGCTGAATGCTTACACTTTGGATTTATCTTGTGGCCAAAAAAAGCGCAATTTTACCATATCATCTTTTGGAAAAAATTACCCGTTTGGGTACTGCGAACCTAAGGATTTGTATGACACAATATGGCACAGCTAAGCAAAAGTGTAAGGATGGTGCCTCTATCGAGATATTGGGAAATTTTAAGACTTGATCCTGCTAGTGTTGGGTGTGGTTACAAAAAACTGTTACTACCGCTGGCATGGGAGTTTTTTCAACAGAAGTGTCTAGAATTAGATGCTCCAGAAACGCGATGTTCCGTTCGCGGCAGCGTCGGGCAAAGCCCTAGAGGTGCGCGCCTCCTAGGCCGGGGAACCCGGCCTTGGGTCGCACCTCAAGGTCACGCTACGGGAACGCATTTGTCGGTGGAGCAGCATCGGGACATTCAAACCTCCCTATACGCCTGGTTTCACCCTGAGGCGTCTGAGTCAGCCATAAGTCGTGCTAGAGCAGGACTTTGTCTTCGTTGCTATGTCTCTTACCCAATCCTGAAAGCTTGCAAAAAACTGGCTAGTTTATATAGCGCTAGCCATGATTTCACCTATCGGGATTTGCTGCCATTTGTGCTTGATGATGATGGTAAAGTGCTAATTATCTTAGATCAGGATGGTACAACTCAACTTATCCTGAATGGCGATAGGGAAACAAAAAAAACCGATTACCAATTTTTTACGGTTGAAGTATTACGGAAATATAACCTGAATTCCCCATCCAAGTCTAGGTTAGATGATTGGGTCTACTATCAAACCAAACAAAATCCCAAACTCAAAGACTTCTTATCGGAACGGGGACTTTGTTTTCTCAGTGACTGGGCCCTGCTCAATCGAGCTAGACCAACACAATTGGAACAACTCTTGCCACGGGATCGCCATATCCTAGAAGCCTTTCATGCAGTCTACCGTAGGGACAGACGCCAACAGCCAGAAAAAAAAGCTAGACGTTGTCCAGATCCCACTCAGTCTCAACTTGAAGAAATGAGACACCTCTTGCAGGAAAAATCGGTAATTGTCAACTCTCTAGCACAGCTGAGCAATGAACTCAAACATCTGGCCAGAGTGCTAAGGCGATATGACATATGGATTCGCAGCGGATTTCCGCCATCGGAATCCCTAGAGGTGTCGGATTCGGATACTGGACGCGACCGAGAGTTACCAGACCCAAATTTCACCAACACTTTAGATGCGATCGCACGACAAGAATTACAGCAATTCTGTGGTCAGCAACTCATAGCCTGTTTGGATTTGGGGATAGAGCAAGGGCTAACTGACCGCATTACCAAGCTACAGCACAGTCGAAGTTACGCCCGTTTTGCGTCCAAGGTTATATCAGGTCTTGAACTGATCTACTGTCATGGTAAATCTCAAGCCGAGATTGCCTCTATTTTAGGAATGACCAATCAGTCCCAAGTGAGCAGGGTGCTAAATCCAAAGGATCTGCTCAATCGGGTGCGGTTTTGGACAATAGACAAACTTTTCCACATTATCTCCCATGCAGCACATCAGTTTAATCTGGCAAATATGTCTAGGGATCCAGACTATTTTAGAAACCTGATGGAACACCTAGAAGCTTTCGTGGATGCTGAAGTCTTCCAAGAAGCAGCTGCAGAAATCATGACAGGGAAAAACCGTTCTACTAATAGCCTATATACCCAGCGACTATGCCGCTACCTTGAGACACTGAAGCAGGAAAATCATGACTAGTTATTCTGTTAATTCCACCGACCTCAGGCTTGTGCAACCAGAATGTATTTGGTTAGAGTCCGAACAGTTTGAGCAAGCAGTACAAATGAGTAATCAAGTCATCTCAGAAGCACGCCAATGGCAAACCTATCTGAATGGACTAGCATTACTTAGTTTTACACAATGGTTAGAGGAAAAGTTAGCTAATATTTTGATTTCTGAGAATTGTTGTTCTTTACGACAACCTAAATACGCTAATGTGATTGAAGCGGTATGTAATCTTATAGTAGGCGAATTTAAGCTTTGTTTAATTACCAGTGAGAGTTTAATTGATGAAGTGGTAACTGTACCGATAGCCGCCATTGATTTACCAGAATTTGCTGCTCATTTCTATGTTGTGATTGAAGTGCAAGAAGAGCTAGAAACGGCTATTATTCGAGGCTTTATCCGTTACGACGAACTGGTTAATTATCGACAAGTTTGTAATTTACATCCTGAAGTTGATTGGAACTATAGTTTACCTCTGTCATTGTTTGATACTGAGCCAAATCACCTACTATTTTATTTACGTTACTTGGATTCCGCTGCCATTGATCTACCAGTAATTTACCCTAATTTCCTTCCTAGGCTATCTGTTAACCAACCTGACTTGGAAACATTAAAAACATTATTAGATCGCCTACAATATCCTGAGCAAACTCTTTGGCAAACCTTAACCTGGGAGCAAGGGCTGACTATACTCCAAAGTCCTGAATTACTCGATTTGTTATATCAATGGCAACTAACTCCACAGAGAACAACGTCCCTTTCGATTCGGATTACAGAAGTATTTACTATCCTAACTCAAAAGGCTATCAATACACAACAATGGTTGGAGGGTAAATTAGATGAATTTGCCCAAGGTTTAGGATTGTTCATCCCTCAAACCATTACTGGTAATTTATCGGTATTTCGGTCAATTGATAAATTCGAGAATGTGATTAACGAGCTTAGATATCAAGGAATGGACATTCCTACCGAACCAGGTCGATCCTATCAGGACATTGATTTAGGTGAAATTGCTTTACGACTATGTGCGGTAACCTGGGCGATTGACTCTCCAATTCCTCCACCAAAATGGTCATTGCTGGTAATTTTAGGAACCCAGCTGGGTACTCCTTTACCTGATGGATTCAAGCTACAAGTTAGCAATCTAAGGTCTATTATACATGAGCCTGTATCAGGGCTTGATGATCCATTTCTGTTTGCCCGTGTGGAAGGACGCTCAGATGAAAAATTTGTGGTGACCATTATCCCACCGGATAGCTCAGCACAGACCTTATCTCCTTATGCATTCGAGCCTAGTTAAACAGCATTTAAGTTATTGATTAAAAAGGGAACAGGGAACAGGGAACAGGGAACAGGGAACAGGAAAAGTTCATGAAAATATCGGAGGATTCTTTTGGGTAATGGCTACTGTTTTTGAACTTAAAATTTGGTATAAAACAGATGATAAATCTTGTTTATTTTTGCTGCTATGGGATGATAGGAGAAGGCAGCTATCTGCCACTCTGAACTATTGCAAGGAAATACAAAGATGTTATCAACGGTGGCGACAGCGCTACAGTAGGTTTTACGAATTCCCGTCAGTGAAACCTATAGGAGATAGTGGCAGAATTAATCCTGGTTCAGGTGACCGATGTTATGATTTGATGGAGGCAGAAAGAGAGTTCCTCAATGCTTTCCAGCGTTGGTTAGGAGAAGGAAACGTTCGTAAGATTCAACAGCGGATTCGAGACGAATTGACTCGTGTTGCTCAAGTGATATCGGAAGAAGGCAAGGGAATTGGTACTGACCCCAGTGTTGATATTTTCGTAGCTTGTGACTCTATAGAAATGGAACGGTTACCATGGGAAACTTGGGAACTTGCTCCTGAAGGCACACCCCTGGGGAGGGTTCGCATTTTCAGAAGCGCTATGGATAATCCGGATCCCATTGCTTGTACTAAGCCCCTGACAGCTTGCGGTGCGACCCCGCGCTTTTTCAAAGCGCTAGGGAACGCGCACCGTAGAAAAACCCGTATTCTAGCTATCTTCGGAGATGATCCCAGACTACCGTTGCAGGACGATTGGAAAGCTGTGCGATCGCTTAAATCTATTGCTGAGGTCGAGCGAGTAACCTGGCAACCTCATGAAAACCATGTCGATATTAAAACCAAAATTGCTAATGCCATCTGTGATCAACAAGGCTGGGATGTGCTGTTCTTTGCTGGACATAGCGATGAAACCACAACCACAGGAGGAAGACTTGCGATCGCTCCGAATATATCCCTGTCGATTAGTGAACTCGAAGAAAAATTAACTCAAGCTAAAGAACATAGATTGCAGCTGGCCATTTTCAACTCCTGCAGTGGTCTGAGCATTGCTAACTCTCTGATTAAACTTGGGTTACAGGTAATAGTGATGCGGGAACCCATTCGCAATGATGTGGCTCAGAGTTTTCTCCAGCAGTTCTGTAAGCCCCTAGCTGACCATAGAGATGTTTACGATGCACTACTCGAAGCCTGTCAACATCTTCAATCCGTAGAAAAATTTGCCTATCCCTCTGCCTATCTGCTTCCCTCTTTATTTAATCCTCCCGGTTTGATTCCCTATCGCATTGAGCGGTTTGATTGGAAGAAAATGCTGCAGCAGTGGTTACCGACAAGACCAGAAGCGATCGCATTGGGAACAGTTTTACTGCTGAGCGTCATCCCAGCTATTCAAGTCGAATTATTGTTCGACATCCGAGCGTTTGTTCAAGCTGTCTATCGTAATTTTACGAATCAAGTACCAGAGAATACCTTAGCGCCTGTTTTGTTAGTTGCTATCGATCAAGAATCCCTAGATCAAGCTGATGAAGCAATAGAAAGCACACAAGGTAAGTTGATTGATTCCGAATACTTAGCCAAGTTGGTAAGACACCTATACGCCTTGAATGCTCAAGTAATCGGCATTTACTACAATCGGCATATCTACCAACCTAGATACGAAAAGCTAGATCAAGCGATTCGCTCTGCGGTGGAAAAGCATAACACTTGGTTTGTGCTAGCAGCAGATGAACAAGATAAAGTCGCTAGTCGCAAATGGAGTTTAGAAGGGTACATAGACTTTGATCCTTGGACTATTGAACAGCCTCTAAATCCCACCTGTATCGAGTCATGTCCGTTTGCTTATCAGCTAGCAGTAGCTTATCTGCTCAATCACCAGTCATCTGCAGATAGTTTACCCCAGCCAACATTAAACAGTACAGTAGATTTTCAGTCCCAAGTCAGTGATTATCTAAAGCAAAGAAAGACTGACAATAAAGGGCAGATTGCTTTCAATCAATCTGCTCCTCCCTTTGGACTAGCTTCTATTATAGACTTTTCTATTCCTCCTAGACAAGTCTACAAATCTATCACAGCTAAGGAACTTCTCAATTTTCCTGTGCCTAATCCAGAACTCCAACAGCATGTGATGCAGCAAGTTGTTATCATCACCAATGGTGAATACAATGACACCGAAGATGACTTTTACTTTCCGTCAGTTGTTGAATATTGGTGCCATTACTATCAACCTGTAAAACAGGATCTACAGAAGTGCCTCGAAGTATTAACTAGAGGAGAAGTATTTGCTTATATGGTTCACCATATAATCCGGCAGCATCGGGTAGTTTTGATTCCTGATCAGTGGCTAATTTTCCTAGCCGCATTCCTAGGAAAATCGACTACTATTATTTTGCACAAACAACCGGTAAAACAGCGACATCAACAGGTATTACTATTAGGTAGTATAACAGGACTATACGGATTAGTTGTCTTGCAGGTTTATATCTCAGCATTACTATTGATTCCTTGGTTTTTACCGTCAATACTAGTTTGGTTTTACTATAGCTTTGCTCTCCAAAAACCTTATTTAAGGTAGGAGGTGGTTTTGAATAATATCGATGACAATACTAAGATAATCTGACCAATTACGAATACTAATAGCAAATTGCAAATGACTCAAACAGAAAAACGTCCAGGAGACAGACAAAAGAGACCATGGTGGAAGAAGCCCTTAGATAATTCGAATGTTCAAAACATCTTTAAAGAAACAGGTAATGAATTTGATAAATACGATAGATTGACATTAAAGTTACTCATGATTGTCATTATCCTTCTGAGTCTTTTTATACTCCCTTTTCTAACTCAGTTTCTAGATTTTCAATAAATAACACTAGTGCTGAGCTAAGCATATGCGCTACGCGCACGCTACGCGAACAGCTATCAGCATTCAGCTATAAGTTATCAGCTATCAGCATTTCGCTATAAGTTATCAGCTATCAGCTTATGGGTTAGGTCCGATGCGTCGTTCGCACAGCGTGGCCATTCCCGTAGCGTGGCCATTCCCGTAGCGTGGCCATTCCCGTAGCGTGGCCATTCCCGTAGCGTGGCCATTCCCGTAGCGTGGCCATTCCCGTAGCGTGGCCATTCCCGTAGCGTGGCCAAAGGCCAAGGCCAAGGCCAAGGCCAAAGCGTGTCCCACAAGGCTGACCACTGACCGCTGACCACTGAACGCTGACCACTGACCGCTGACCACTGACCGCTGAGCGCTGACTGCTGTTGGCGTAACCTGCGCGTAGCGCATATGCTTACAACTCAACACTGACGCCCTCAAATGTACAAGTGAACCAGAACTGGATAGCTAACTGCATAAGCTCAAAGCCCCTGCACCTATGGATTGTAGTAGGAACCTGTAGTAGGAACCTGTAGTAGGGACCTGCTCTGTTGCAGATTCGTAACGTTCACATAGGTCTAGAGGATGAATACTCAGGCAAGACAGTTTAACGGTGTTCTCTTACAAGGGGTAGTAGAAGGATTAATGGATGGTGTCTTGATTCTGAACGCTCAGGGAGAGTTAGTTCATAGCAATTGCTATGGTCGCTTTATTTGTGCTCAACTGGCAGTGGATAGGTCAAAATCTAACGTTGTTCCCAAAGAAATCAGGCGTGTTTGCCAAGCTGTGCTCGACAGCTGTGAGTTATATCCAAATCAGTCAATAATTATCGAGTCTGAAATTATTACTGATCCCTCAACATCTTTTCGGATTCGAGCCGTTAAGCTCACCTTAGACTCCTTTGAAAATCCCTGCATTTTAGTAACACTAGAAAATCACGATCAATATGCTGAGAGTTTTGCGATCGCAGAGGTTAATAAATATGACCTGACTCCTCGTGAGGCAGACGTTTGGTTACTGCGTCGTGCTGATTACAGCTATCAGGAGATTGCTGATGAATTGCGCATTACTCTTAATACGGTTAAGAAGCACTTGAAAAATATTTATGCTAAAATAAAGTTTTACCAATTGAAACAGGAATTTTTAGAGGCAAATTAAATTAGTTATTTATATAGCAAAGGGAGTAGGGAGTCGGGAGTAGGGAGTCGGGAGTCGGGAGTCGGGAGTCGGGAGTAGGGAGTCGGGAGTAAAAAAATGTTTGTAACTATACCCAATTATCGAAAACTACTTCTTCGCTCTCCCCACAGTACCCACACTAACCCCTCTCCCCACACTCTGTTTCCTGTTCCCTATTCCCTATTCCCTATTCCCTATTCATACATGCCAGCATTTTGCCTTATGATTCATTAATTACTGATTCCAAAAAATCCAATGATAAAATGGACTAAACAAGCTATTCAAAAAAAGTTCCAGTTCGCAAGCTGCTACTAAATCTGTCTTGAGGTGTTGGCGATATCTAATCAGGTGAAGCATAGTCTTGCCCAAATCATTGATTAGGTAAACTAGAATCATGATAGGCTTTTGCCAATGTTGAAAGCGCAACATGCGAGTGGGATACCGACTTAACCCAACACCTCGGAATAATTTCAATAAATAGTCTTTTTCCAAACGCCATTTTGGGATTTGATGTTCAATACACATTTGAGGGTTATGCCAAATTTCCCAACCCGCTTTTTGAATATAGGACAAGGTTTCTATATCTTCTCCTTTAGCAGATAGGGATGTCGCACACACCCCCTTGAGCCAAGGCTGGTCAGGCACATTATTTAACCAGGCTCGCTTACGAATCACTAACCCCGCACCGACAGGAAATACCCCTTGACGAGGCTGATAACAAAATGGCTCTTCACCTCGTTCTATGATAGCAATAAAACAAGCAATTCGCTGAAAGTTTTCCGGTGGTTTAACTTCATAGTTTCCATAAATTTGACTACCATAAGCACCAGCTTTTGGATGGGAATGACCAAAATTATAGGCAGCACTAACCCAATCAGGAGTAGGGATATTATCATCATCTAAAAAACCGACATAGTCACCTTTAGACTCCTGGATAGCACGGCGTCGAGCAAATGCTATCCCCTGTTTTGGTTCAAAGTAATATCGAATAGGATAAGCTCCTGGATAGGATTGATATTCCTCAACAATTTTGCTGGTCTTATCAGTACTATTATTATCAATAATCAGAATTTCCAAAGCAAAATGGTCGGTTTTAATTTGATACAGTAATCGCTTTAAAACCTTAGGTAGACGAGTTTCGCCGTTATAGGTACAGATAGCAACTGTGAAATCAATCATGGGTAGTCAACCGCTAGAATCACTACATTACTAAGCCTTTCAAGGAAAATTGACGGTTAACAGTAACCTGTCAACCGTCAACATTAAACTTTAAACTTTAAACCTACCCTTCACCGAACGCCAAAGGCGAACAACATTTTAGAATTTAGAATTTAGAATGCGCGAATTTAGGGCGTTGCACATTTTTGGGATGATACCATTTTTTGCACATAACTGAAAGTGGCTTATAGTCTACAGTTCAAACTTCGGTAAATAGGTACATCATCCCGTTATTGTGCAACGCCGAATGTAGAATATAGAATTCTACATTCGGCATTCTGACAGACAACCTACCCTACACCGAATACGGGGCGAACAACCGTCAACATTAAACCTTCAACATTAAACCTTTAACATTAAACCTTCAACATTAAACCTTACACTTTAAACTGCTCTACCTTAACCAACCAATACAAAAGTCGTAGCAGCATTATCGATCAGGGTTTCAGCCTGGACATGATTCAGGATTGCCAAGGTTTCATCACCGAAGCTAATCACAGCGTTGTTGCCTTCCTGAGTAACAGATAACTGACCAAAGGTTAACCCGTCTACTAAACCGATCAAGTCTTCACTGACTTGGAAATCCACAATTGTATCAGTTCCTTCACCAGCGGCTAAGATGAAGGTATCACTACCATCACCACCAGAGCCATTATCACCAAATAGGGTATCATTGCCAAGACCACCCCGCAGTAGGTCATCCCCAGCATCACCCCAAATTTGATCATCACCCTTCTGACCAAACAGGGAATCATGACCGGCTTTTCCACCAATGCGATCGCTTCCAGCACCCCCGTAAATTACATCATCCCCTCCAAGGGTATTGTTAGAGGAACGGCTGTTGAAGTCACCTCGTAATATATCATCTCCATTACCCCCAAAGATAGTATCATTACCATTACCACCAGCAACTAGATCATTTCCAGCTCCAGCAATGATTGTCTCATCAGCTTCGGTGCCAACTAGTTCATCATCTGATGGGGTTCCCGGACCGGGGTTGACTGAAAAGACAGTAATGGTTTTACTGTCTTCTTGAGCCACTACCAGCAGTGGTTCACCATTGGGGCTGTCTTCTACAGGAATAAATGTTAGCCCCTCAGGCTCACGGTCTACTGGATCATCTGGATTGCCACCATTATCATTGGGCAGATATTGGACAAATTCAGGAGCCGTGGGATTAGTGACATCGTAGACAATCACGCCGCCTATTCGTTCGAGACCGATAAACGTGTAAGTGCGATCATTAATGACCCCGGTGACAATTCCTTCCGGTTCTGGTCCTTGATTGTCACTGCGGTCGTCAAAAGTATCAGGAGTGCCGCTAGAATTAAATAGTTCAGGAACTTGCTGAGCTGTAATTCGTTCAAAGTCATCACCACTATCAAACACTAGGTTGCCAAACTGATCCCAAATTGAGAAGGAGCGCCCACCGTAGGAGAATAGCTGGTCAAAATCACCATCATTATCCAAATCCCCATCAATGGTAGATATTCTCAAACGACCCAGTTGAGACTCTGGTTGTAGGGTTTCAGCATCGGGAAAGGCCTCTGGGTCGAGGGTCAAGTTTGCAATCCGTTCCTCTTCATCCCTGATATCCCCTTCATTGGCAGTGACGTAGTAGGTTTGACCGTTTGCCTCAAAGGATGCGATCGCATCCGGTTGGTATAGACCGAAAACGGGCCAATTCTGGATGTTGATGCCATCATCCTCATTACTAGCATCCAAGGCATTGTTCTCACCCAGGTCGATCAGACCTAATACCACAGGAGTTGGATTGGGGTTCAGAGGAACCGAGCCATCCACCGGAATCTCCTGTTCGAGTACTCCAAAGTCATTGTCATTGAGTACAGCCAGTTTGCCATCATCCAGTAGCGCTAGACCTTCGGGTTTATCACCAGCAAGATACCCAATGGAAGGCAGGTTTGTTACTTTAATCTTATTGACCGCTTGAATTCCAAGAGCATCTAGGTCATCTGCACTCAGCTGCTCTAGAGTAGAGCCAGTAGGTAGTGTGGGGGCATCGGGAGCAAGTAAATTAGTGGCTGCTGTCAGGTCTATTTGGAAGATGAACTTCTTGGCTGTATCACCAACTGCCGAATCTCGCTCTATGACAAATAATTTTCCATCCTCAGCGTATACCGCATCACCAATCTTATCTACTCGTCCCCCACTACGTAAAGCAGGGTCTTCGAGCAAGTAAACATATTCGGCAACGGCATTACCTGTGGTAGCATCAATTCCGAGAATGCGAATCACATCCGAGTTATTGGAGGTAGCACGGTCTGGATTCTGCAAAGGAGTTTGAATAAAGGCGTAGAGGATATTCTCGTCTGGATCCAGAGCTACAGCCTCAAAGCCACGGTTACGGCGGCGATTGGCGTACTCCTCAGGTAAGGACTCAGTGCCAAAGGTTCCCACTGCTGCACCAGCCAAGGCAGCTGTTCCTTGGGGAACAAAGCGGTCAATCAGGACACCATGGGCATCAAAGTGGTAGATAGCTGGACGGTACTCATCCACCATCCAGAAGGTGCCATCAGCAGCGATTACTACCCCTTCCAAGTCAGCACCAAACTCATCTAAGGGCAGCAAATTGCCAGATAAGTCTACTGGTTCTTCATCCACCCCTGCAATATTGGGTAGTCCTGTGATTGGTGTGGTGCTATCTTGACGGGTCAAGAAAATGGTTTCAGTAATGCCGATCTCCCCAGAGCTGGGATTTAGCTCAAAGCGGATCACGCGAGCTTGGTAATCCGGTAAGGCAAAGGGTCGTTCGTTACTCCCATCTCCATCCACATCAGTAGGTTCACCATTAGGTCCCCGGTCTGGAACCGTGACAAACTTCAAGTTGCCAGTTGCTGGATCTGTCCCTTCGTAGAATAAGCCAGACAGTCCGCCCAGTTTAATCTCCTGACCCCCTTCGGTAGTACCAAGTACAGGCAAGTCATTGAACTCAAATAGCTCTAGGGTGGGCTGACCTTGGCTGTGGTCTTTTGCACCCAGAGGCACGATATCCACTACTGTAGCCGACTCCAGGTCTACCACCCCAAAGGCATTGTTTTCTTGGAGGTTGACAAAGGCTGTAGTACCATCGCTTGAGACAGCAATGAACTCTGGTTCCACATCCTCAGCAACAGTCTTGTCTGGGAAAATACGTACACCCTTTGCCCGGAATTCCGCTTCACGACCATTGAAGGCGCTGAAGTCTGCTGTGGCTACATTGTCTTGGGTTAGAGTTGCTATCCCACTCGACACATCAATAATACTGATCGATCCTTCAGGATCAATGCCATCATCCGCTACTCCTTCATTAGCAACCAGTATTTTGGTGCCATCAGGGGTAAAGGTGAGCATATCGGGTAGGGGCCTCGCTTGCACTACCTTCAGGGCATTGGGGTCAGCAGGATTGTGCCGAAACGCAGCAATATCTATAATTGCTACCTTACCCGGATCAGTAGAGGTGCTAGCTTCCAACGCTAGCGCCAGTAAACCATTGCTATAGGCTACGCTATTTGCCCCGTCAACGTCAGGTATTAAAGAAGCAAGATCAATGGGTGGTATTGCCTGAGTTGGATTGGTGGGATCACTGAGGTCTAGCACTTGCACCTCAGTTCCACCAGAGACTACAAATAACTCTTGAGATATTGGGTCGTAGGCGGTAATTTCAGCGCCAATCTCACTAGAAAAGCTGCCAATTTTCTCTAATATATCTGCCACAAATTTATCCTAGGTAGTAGACGACGAGTAGCTATAACAGTTATTAGCTATCAACTTATTGAAAGTTTTATAGCAATGATTATGTACTCACAACCCTGTTGCGAAGGAACCGCTTCGCGAACAGCAAAATGCTAAAAAAATAATTTATACCAAAGAATTAAGCTGATTTTTATTCGCTTAATTTTTTGGTATTGGTTGCTCAATTAAATAGATAGTTGATTAGCTTTAGTACTAAGGTTTTGTAGTGTTGACTTTCCTTTAGTTAATGGTTGATAATCAAATGTTACACCTCAGCCTATTACGTTAATTTCCTACCTACTGAGTGAGGTTTTGCCTCTGAACTCTACAGCTAGTGTTGACAATTAACCTGTCTTGATGCAGTCGCTCATGGTTTTGGGTCTGTGTGCGGAACCTGCGTCCGCACCTGTCTTGATGCAAAGCGCGAGTGGGGGAAACCACGGCAGTCGCTCATGGGGGAGACCCCCAAGACCGCGCTGCCTCCCCAAGACCGTAATGGTGCGTTTTCCGCATTAAGAATTAAATTCGCCACGGGTCGCACCTCTGCATCGCTTAACCTTGAGATAGTGTGGCGATGGCTGAATAACGCAAATACTGATAACGGTAAGATAAAAGCAAAATAAATGTAAGCTATCTGTGCTTTATTGAAGCTTAATTGCTAAGCTATTTGTAAGCATTTAGCTATTGGAATTACACACTCATCCTAGGCTTGTCACTAGCCTGATGATAGTTATCACCTTGATGGAATAGGAGTATACCTAAGCTGAGCTTAAATTCATTCTAAAGTAGATTTTCCCTTTACCCTGATGTCATTGCAATCACTATTTATGACCAGCGACTTAAGGTTTTATTAAATTGTACTTTCTTTGATTTGATACTCTCAGATTATCAAACCACATCAAAATCATTGGTTTTTGATATAAGCAGCTGGGCTATAGATGCCCGCTGGCTAAGCACCGTGTTTAGATATCACTAAAGCCATCTGGGTAGCTTTAACCTCTAAGTCGATCCTTTCGGTCAGATCAATAGCTTTTTGGGTTTAGATAAAACTATACTATAAAATAGTATACTATTGTCACCTTTACAGAATCTTACAGAATTTGGTACTATTGTTACCTCAGGTTTACTTAAAATTTACATGAGTAGCTACAGATTTGGGCTTGAATTCACAATCGGGTAGGTGTAGGGTTTTACCCTCTGGGGCGAAGCTCTTAACACCTCCAATTCCTAATACTAACCTGTCACACATTTAAATTGTGAATAGGGAATCGGGAATCGGGAATCGGGAATCGGGAACAGGGAACTTCGGCTCAGGGAACAGGTAAACAATTATGTGTACCTCATTACTATGAGAAACGCTATCAGCAAAATTAGCTAAAAACTAACTAAAACTCATTAGTTATGATCCCAATTTACCTATTCCAGGTTACCTATTATTAAGTACTTTGATCAGGAAACAGCAGATCTGGGAACAGCGGATATGGGAAGTCAGGAGAGGTAATTATTATAATGTCTCGATAATTACCCTTAATACAAATCTCCCCTACTCCCTACTCCCTACTCCCTACTCCCTAATTTGAGAATTGCTATAAGATAACGAAATCGCTTTCAGCAAGGGTTGTTATTCCTAACACTACTGCTAGGGTTTCATCTCCAACATTGATTAGAGAATTATTACTATCGGAGGTGATAGACACTTCACCAAAGCCCAAACCATTGCCTAAACCAATGAAGTCAGTGCCCAGCTCGAAGTCTGTAATCGTGTCAGTACCTTCCCCAATCTCTAGGACAAAGGTATCACTGCCACTACCATTAGCTACCCCGGCGAGAAGCCCCGCACCATAATCTTTGATTTGGTGTCGGGATGATAGCCGGGACAGGGTTTATGTAAATTAACAGTTATCATTCACCTGGTTTGTGTTAAGATATTTTGATGGCA
>NZ_JAAHHM010000071.1:0-38064 GCF_010692445.1 Moorena sp. SIO3E8
CGCAATGTTGGGAATTAGTTGATAAGTTAATGCGTTTAAGTCGTCATAAGCTCGATAATTATTTACGAGGTATGAGAGCTATGAAGCTTATACAGTCTACTTTTTAGCTCTCATGTCGCCCCCCCAGATCATGACAGCATTTTTCATAACTATGAGGTAGACAGAATTTTTTCCCTACGGTGCGCTTGACCCGTAATTAAATTCGCCACGGGTCGCACCGCTGCCAACTCCCGATTCCCGATTCCCGACTCCCGACTCCCGACTCCCGACTCCTGATTCCCGCATTCTAAATTCTAAATTCTAAATTCTAAATTCCCTACTCCCTCGTTAACGCTTCACAAAGAACCTGATCATACTGTTTAGCAATCACTTCAGGAGTAAAATTCTCTAATAAATACTCACGACCAGCCTGACCTAGGGACTTAACTAACGGCTGATTAGCGGCCAGAGAGCGGATATAGTCAGCCAGACCTTGGCTGTCTCCATTCACGAAGCTGGCACCGCACTTAGCCTTAGCGATCAGCTCCGTTAAGTATGCCTCCCGAGAGCAAATCACCGCCACGGGAACCCCAGCCGCTAACGCAGAGTAGAGTTTGCTAGGAGCCACTAAGGTTTCCATACCAGGAATCACACTGACTAACGAGAGATCGCAAGCGGTTAAGGAGTAGGGCAGCACCTCTTTGTCTTGGTAGGGCAAAAACAGAAAGTTAGTTAAGCCTAAGCGCTTCACGTCCTCGATTAACGTCTCTCGCTTCGCGCCACTACCAATACAGACAAACTGAATCGGTTCGTCTTTTAGTAATTTAGCAGTCTCAAGAATGGTGTCGATATCATGGCAGCGCCCCATATTACCAGAGTAAAGCACCGTGAATTTATTAACTAAGTTGTGCTTTTGGGCAAACCAGTTATCTGGCTTGGCCAGTGGCACAATCACATCTGGGTTAGCCCAACTGTGAATCACTGCCACCTTGTTAGCCAATTTAGGACAGGTATCTATTACTCGTTGCTTCATGGCTGAACTGAGGACAATAATTGCCTCCGCTTTACGCCAAACCAGACGATTAAGACCTCTCCAAAATCGAGCTAAGGGATGATTGTGACCAATCACTCCTAATTCTACAGCAATGTCTGGATAAAAATCGTAAATTAGGCAAACATAGCGCATACCAAAAATCTTACGAGCCAGGTAGGCAACCACAGGGAAAAACGGTGGCGCAGTCGTTAATAACACCAAATTACGACGACGACAGTTTTTAACTAAGTGCAAGAACGCTCGCACAGCAAAAATTAAGCCATTCATAGCCTTACCACGAATGCGCTGAGGCCAAAGTTGAGAGGCACGCGATCGCTTAATTTGTACTTTTCCCAACTTCTCATACATTGGTGCAGTGGCAGTCTCAAAGGCATAGCCTGGTTGCCCAGTAAACACCTTAATATCCATACCTTGTTTGCCCAATTGCATCACCAACTCTTGAATAAGCTGGCCAGTAGCAGCATAGTCAGGAGGAAAAAACTGAGTTAGTACAGACAGCCGCAGAGACTGGTCACTAACTGTATTTGTTGGTAACCAGTCTTTAATTGGGTTTGATAGTTTTAGTTGTTTAATTAAAACCATAGGTCCACTGATAGTCTTTTCAATTGGTTAAAGTACTTTTGTTTTAGGGAATCGGGAATCGGGAATCGGGAATCGGGAATCGGGAATCGGGAGTGTGGAGAGGGGGCACGCGGAGATGGCGCGCGGAGTATGGGGAGATGGCCATCTGGCCATCTCCCCAGCCACGTTTACAATTCAGATGTAATAAGATCTGTAGCAATTCTCGTACTGATCAGGTACAAAGAATTTTTTCCCGACTCCCGCCTTCTCAGCGCTATTCCCTCCTTATTAAGACTCCTTCCTTCTCAGCGCTATTCCCCCCTTACTAAGGGGGGTTAGGGGGGATCCCCACTCCCTGCTCCCTGCTCCCTGCTCCCTGCTCCCTGCTCCCTACTCCCCACTTCCTACTCCCTCTTTCATTGAAGAGCCATGAACAGACTCCCATGCTCTCCAACTGACCAATCCCAGTAAAATTGTTGTACTACCAACAATTACCGGACTGCGAGGAAACTGAACACAGACTAGCGCTAAACTGCCAACCCATAAGGTCAGGGCGTAAATCAGTAATACCGTTAGTCGATGAGACAAACCTGCCTTTAATAAACGATGATGGAGATGCCGTTGATCCGCTTGGAAAGGTGAGCTACCATGATATAATCTCAGGATAATCACCGCAGACATATCTAAAAGGGGTACAGCCAAGACCACTAAGGGTAAGAGCACTGTGGTAGCTACGGCACTTTTCACCAATCCCATCACACTCAGGCTAGCGATAGTGAAACCGATGAAATAGGAGCCACCATCTCCCATAAAAATTTGGGCTGGATTGAAGTTATAGTACAAAAATCCTAATAAACTCCCCACTAATGCGGCACTAATTAGTGCTGCCTCAGTTTCCCCCATGAACAAACTGAGCAGGAAAATCATCACCCCAGCAATCCCAGCCACTCCTGAAGCCAAGCCATCCAGTCCATCAATCCAGTTTATGGCGTTGACAACCCCTGTCAGCCAAAAGACCGTCAGGGGTAAGCTCAGCCATCCTAAGTGGATTATTCCCACTCCTGGCAAACTAACAACGCTAATCCCCAGCCCCATTTCCCAAGCGACACTAGCCACTCCCGCTTGCAGTAACAAGCGCGTTAAGGGCGATAAACTCACCAAATCGTCGGTGACGCCAATCAAGAAAAAGCAGAAACTGCCGAGAACAACTGCCCAAACCTCTGAAGAAACGCCAGGGGGAAAATCAGCCAACCCTCCTAAACTCCATACTAAAAATAGAGCAAGTAAGGTGCCAGCAGCAATAGAAATTCCCCCTAAACGCACCATCGGTTGTCGATGCACTTTACGCTCGGCTGGTAAATCTGTGTACTGATACTTGATGGCAGCCGCTTTAACTATCGGAATAGTATTGAAAACAATTAAAGCGGCAACAATGAAGGCAATTACATAATATCCAGAGGAAACCATGGTGCAATGGCGTAAAAATTACCAGCTCTCAGAACTAAAATTTATCAAGCGATTGGTTAGATGGAATTCTCCAATCCTTGTATCAAATCACCTGCTTCCTGTAGTAAATTGGGCAAGTCATTACAACCAGTAGCAACACAACTATCGATTTCTTGGGCGAGCTGTGCAGCAGCAGACTGGGATGGCTGTGAGTTATTTGAAGAACCCCCAAAACGGCCTCTGACCAAACCATTAATACGGTTGTTGCCGCTGCCGCCAAAAATAGGATTAGGACGGGTGTTAGTAACATTCCCGGTAAATCGCTGGATGACGTTCGGGGTAATAGCCCCCCTGAAAATTGCTGCTACTGCCCCTGTACCGTCTGACTGGTTAGTCTGCTGAGCACCAGCAGGTAAAACTGGAGTTAATCCCACTGTCAAAGCGGTGATTGCCACAATACTGGCAGTTTTACTTTTAACTGAAGGCATAAGTTTCATGATTTACCTCTATGAATTTACCTCGGTGTAACCTGTTAGCTGGGTGCATCTCATATTTGAAAATTTTGCCTAGGGTGCGTTAGGGGGGCTTGCCCTCATTTTTCGCCTAGCCAGCGTTAGGTTGCTGCCCGTAACGCACCACCGGGCCAAACAGCAAACATGAGATGCAGCCTATTAGCTTGCCTGAAAGGCAGTTGAGACCTAAACCAGAATCTTAGAAAATCAGATCCAGCAGAGAGATAACATCTCCCACTGAGCCACCAACACCCATCACAAAACGGGCTCCGTCCCCTGCACCAGTAATATCTCTTAGGGCGGGAGTAATTACGATAGGGATATTTTTAAACGGGGCGATGGATGCACCGATGGCTAAATCTTGTCCCGTCCACTCCGTAATTACACTTAGCCACGGGAGCACTCCCACACCTACACTACCAAAGACACCAATACCCTTTTCTTGATTAAATACTTTTTCTTCACTACGAAACCGACCTGTACCAGCTCCGACCGTGACGACTGCCAAACCAAAAGGGTCACGAGGGTTAGGTCTGAGGGGAAGCACCTTGGTCACTGCGCCATAGTAGGTATCCTGGAAATCAACTGCTCCGTCTCTTCCTACTTCAAGGAGTCCTTCTCCTCCTACACCAACACCCCATCCCTGACCAAGTTGAGTATGCAGCTTGGCATTGACACTTCCACTCCCAAAAGCTCGGCTACCACCAAAACTAGTCATAGTATAAGAAACTTGTAAGCCGATTGAGTCCGTGGCGTCCCCAACACCAAAGCCAAATGCTAAAGTTCCATCCATACCACCTCCGATCAAACCACCCTCACCACCGCTAAAGCGGGTGCGAGATTGAAAACCAGCACCAACATAGCCTTGGAAGTTGTCAGCCCCAAATCCAGAGGGATTGGCAATGCTAAATCCTGGATAAACTGTACGAGGCTTACGTGACTCAGTGGCTAATCGGTATAACTCTAGTTTTTGTCTATACTCACGGAGTTTCTCTTGAATGTCTGGCGGAATTGGGGAAGCATTTGGAGATTCAGAGGCGTTAGTAGCGTCACTGGCGTCACTAGCGTCATTAGGTTGAGACACTTGAGAAACTAGTGTGCTTGATAGTGATCGTCTGCTTTTTCTCAAGCCCCCTAAATCCCCCAACTTTGGGGGACTTTCAGAGTTTTGTTCCCCCCAGAATTGGGGGGCTAGGGGGGCGGAATCATACCCAGAATCAGCAACGCCAGAAAAACCGCTTGCGGTAGAGATTAATCTTCCTTGAGTTATACCAGTTTCAGTGGTGACCTTAGCAACCGAGTTAACTGGATAATTAACTGGATAGTTAACCTGATTACCAGCAACTAGTCCAGCTCCCAAGACTGGAGTACCTACCTTAGAGATGGCACCAAGGTGGTTAACTCCTTCTGGACTAGTTTTAATCTCACGGTCAGTAGTACTGAGCCCCACAGGAGTTGTTCCCAGCAGTACCTTTACAGAGGGACTCTTAACAGTAGGATTAACAGTAGAAACAGAGGTTCCTAAATCCTTGTACTTAGAGTATGAATTAAAGGCAGCGCGGTCTTGGGGGTTCCCCCCATCAGGGACTGCCGCAGTTGCTGAAGCTTGACCCCCGATAAACCAAGGAGTTAACACCGCAAAACTATAGGTTGCAAGTTTGGAAATGTGAATCATGCCTTAAGCTGACTCTGAATTTTAGTGTCAGTCCGTAACGTTTAAATAATATAGGTGTGGTATAGCGTACTCCCAGAAAAAAGATGCAGGAATTAACCTAAGATGCACTCAAAACTTGTTAATAGAACGGAGCCGATTAGTTAGTGACTACAAGAGGATAGTTTCTCCTCCTAGCTGATCAATAATCAACTCGATTTAGTTCTCGGATCACTTCTACTAACATTGAAATTAACATCAGGATTTATTTAAAAAACTTTTTCCAATTTATTTGACTTATTTCATTGATTAAAAAGTAGCAGTTTTTAAATTATGCATCTAATCGTTATATTTTTATGTAAAATTTTATAGTTTTTTAGGGATAAAAATGGATAGTGCAGAGGCTGTAAACTATGTAACACAAACTTTAAAATACCTGATAAGTAAGGAAAAAACTATATAGCGTTTATCGTAGCTATGAGGTACAGATTATTTTTACCTCTTCCCTATTATATCTTTGCTATTTCCTGCTCCCTGCTCCCTGCTCCCTGCTCCCTAAAACCCAGAGATTTGTACCTCATGGGTATAAGACTTGCTATATTTATTTCAACGCTATCAAATAAAAAAAAGGAACAGGGAGCAGGGAGAAAATCCAGTGTATCTCACTTGTCATCAAAATTGCTATATTTATTTGAACGCTATCAAATAAAAAAAAGGGAGTAGGTAGCTAAGGCCGTGAGCCACGCTTACTCGCAGAGCCAGACCCTGTGCGAACGGGAAGGGAGTAGGGAGCAGCAATGCATGGCTGCATGCCTGAATTTTCCTTTAAAAAGATCAGCAATTTCGGTCACTCGTGATCAGAACTGCTATATTCTCTTAGCTGATTAAAATTAGCTCCCTTGGGTTATCGTCTCCTTTCTACTAACCTTAAGGATAACCTCAGGATTTATTGAAATTAAGGGAGCAGTTAAAAATGAAGTTAATATGAAGTTTTAAATTCACGATTACCTTCACATTTTTTATTCACATTTCCAATGATAAATCCAAGAGAAATGATACCTTTAAATTTTCGAAAGGTAACAGCGGATCTGGGAACTTCCGAGTGTGGGGAGATGGAGAGATGGGGAGATGGGGAGATGCACCTTTTCCTACTCCCTACTCCCTACTCCCTACTCCCTACTCCCTACTCCCTGTTCCCTACTCCAAAAGAATTCTGTAGGGAATAATCCTGATAATTACCCTAAGAACAGTATTAAGGATAGAGGTCAATTAAGTTAGTTTCCTGCTCCCTACTCCCTACTCCCTACTCCCTAAAACCCAGAACTTAGAAAAACTTTACTGAGAAAATTTTAAACGTGCTTAGTCCAAAAATTGGAGTTTCTTGAAGTCCATCAAATTATCCTATGTTTAAAGCCTTAGTACTGATTCCGATGTCAGCCGCCGCTAGCTATTGTATAGGGTATGGGCTGAGTAATAATTGGAATTACAACGAGCATCCTATTCTCCAACTGATTTCTACTGATCAATCAAGATTGAATCTTGGAAATCTCGGCAATCTTGAAAATCTCGGCAATCTCGAAAATCTCGGCAATCTCGGCAATCTCGGAAAAAAGGATACCAATCCCCAAGAGTCACAAACCATTAGTAAACCACAACGGTTTCCTAAGGGAAAGTTTTCCCTGACCCCATCTCAGTTAGACCGAGGTAAGTCATCGTCAACCTCACTAGCTATTCCCGGAAAAACCGTTAGCCCAAAAACCGTTGCAACCATTAAACCACCCCCCCTGCCTCCACCCCTTCCTAGGGTAACGGCTAGTCCGGCAGATATAGTACTACCGATTAAAATCCTACCGAGCAAAAAACTACCGATTGAGCGAATTGTGGCTCGTTCCGTTGGCAGTGATTTGATCAAAATGCCATGGGAAACCGTGGAGCCACCTCCAGTAAAGGTACCCAAAAAACCGCCAGCTGAGAGGATTGCCACCATCCCTAAGGTGAAAAAACTAAGCAAATCAAAGGTGGTAGCAAAGGCCAAAACTACCAATCGACCTGTGATGAAATTAACCTTTAGCTCAGACCTGAGGTTAGTTAATGGTTCATTTTTCGAAATTTCTAATCAACCACAGGATTATCCCGAGCTAATCGTTGCCGATGCCAACTTAGCTGCTCCTGGGAAGTTAGCTATGCTTACCTTCAGGGAATCACTGCCTAATGGTGAACAGGCCAGGGACATTGTACTTGCTTCGGCTATTGCTGAATCGACCATTGCTGAATTGGCTATTGCTCAATCGACACCAACACCGTCCCCAGGTCAGTCTTCTGAAGGTCAGTCCACAGAGATCCAACCTCTGCCCACCTTTGAGCAACCCACCCAGCCCCTACCATCCCCCCCAGGTCAGTCCACAGACATGGTGCCTCTGCCGACCTTTGAGCAACCTATCGAAACAATACCATTCCCCAGTCTTCCTGACCTTACCACTCCTGCACCTCCTGTAGAGTCATTTAGCCCTGTGATCGACCAGACCTATACCCTTGGTGCAGGGGATGTGATTCTAATTACTATTTTCAGGGTGCCCGAGTTTAGTGGCGAACAACAGGTTGGTGTGGATGGCTCTATCAAGTTGCCCTTAGTCGGGAAACTGAGCGTTGACGGCATGACCTTAGAAGAAGCCGAAATCGCGATCGCAACTCAATATCAATCGGAATTGCGCTCTCCTGCCATCACGGTTAGTTTACTACAACCCCGCCCGTTACAAATCGCTATTTCTGGGGAAATTAAACAACCAGGCTCCTACGTTTTACCTTTAATCAATAATGCTCAGTTTCCCAGTCTCGCTCAAGCGGTGCAGCTTGCTGGAGGTATGACCCAATCGGCGGATTTAGAGCGAGTCGAAATTCGGCGTACTCAACCTTCTGGTATCACCGACACTATTACCGTCAATCTCTCACAACTGCTGCAAGCAGGTGATTTGAGTCAAAACCTGATTTTGCGGGATGGGGATGTAATTAAGATTCCCACCACCACTGAGGTGGACTTAGCCAAAACCGCTCAACTAGCAGCATCTAACCTAGCTAGCACTGAGGAAATATCTGATGTTGCTGTGGTAGGGGAAGTATTTCGACCAGGCGCTTACCGCCTAAAAGGAGGACAAAACGGCACTAGTCGCCCGACAGTTAGTCAAGCGATTCAAACCGCCGGAGGCATTAAACCCTCAGCTAACGTGCGGGAAATTCAAGTGCGTCGCCCCACTCGCGATGGCACAGAACAGCTGATTAACATTAACCTCTGGAAATTATTACAAGATGGCGACCTCAGTCAAGATTTGGCCTTGCAAAAGGGAGACACAGTGATTATTCCTACTGCCACAGAAATTACCGCCGTAGAAGCTGCTCAAATTGCCTCGACTAACCTTTCTCCAGATGTAATTCGGGTCAATGTTGCTGGAGAAGTGAAACAACCAGGAACAGTCGAAATGCCATCTAATACCACTCTTAATGAAGCTTTGCTTTCTGTGGGTGGATTTAATGAGCGAGCAGAAAAAATTGTGGAGCTAATTCGTTTTAATCCTGATGGTAGCCTAACGCGAAGGGAAATCGAAGTCAATTTTAAACAAGGAATTGATCCCCAAACTAACCCTCTGCTATCCCAGAACGATATTATCATTGCTGGTCGCTCCAGTTATACCAAAATTACTGATACCATATCTAACATTTTAGACCCAATTTTAAAAATATTGAATCCTTTACGTTCATTGTTTTAACTTAGATCTTTATATATATAATTACCTAAAAAAAATATTTATTATTAATCCTGAATCATGACTGCTGAATTATAAATTTTAGAGCTTTTAATTGAAGGTGCCATATCTCTGTATAACCGGTACCAACCAACTCTTGTGTAGTCAACTGTTCTAGCATCCCCTTGATTAAATTGGAAGCGAAACTCAATGGTTCATAACTTTTCTCCCTCTCCTCCCTCAGTTACGAGTAGTAACGGTAGCTTTCCCCCTTTACCTCAAGGGTCACCGTGGTTAGAATCAGAAGACAGTGAGTGGGATTTGGGCCGTTGGTTTGCGGTGGCGCGACGGCGAGGAGTAGTCATTGTAGGGGTAACAGTGACAGGGATATCCTTCGTCATCCCGAGAAGTTTAAATGAAGAGCCAAGTTACCAAAGCAAATTTCGGATTTTAGTAGAGCCTGTTAATGCTGAAAATGACTTAGGCAATTTAACGCCTGGTTTAGGGAACCAAAACATTAAATCTAGTTTAGACTACCAAACCCAAATTCAAGTCCTGCGTAGTCCTGAGCTAATGGAAGTAGTGCTCGCAGAAGTACAAAAAACCTATCCCGAAATTAGTTATAATTCCCTAATTGGCAATTTAAAAATTACTCGCTTAGGGAAAACTAAGATCTTGGAAATCAGCTACCAGGGAAACGATCCGGATCTGATCCTCACTATTTTAGAGCAATTAGCCAAAGTCTACCTGAACTACTCCCTGAACGAGCGCCAGACTAACTTACGCCAAGGGATTCAATTCATTGAAAACCAGTTACCATCTTTACAAGCCAGGGTAAATGAACTGCAAAACCAATTACAAGCCTTTCGAGAGCGATATCAGTTTACTAACCCAGACAGCCAAGCTGAACTAATCGCTTCTCAAATTACCGCCTTGAAGCAGGAAAACTTAGCCCTTGAACAACAATTAGTTCAAACCCGCTTCTATGTTGGTTCTCTACAAGAAGAAACTGGAGCTCTGGCGGCTCTTAGTGACGCTCCACTATATCAGCAAATCATTGGTCAGTTAAGAGAGGTGGAAACCCAAATCGCTGGGGAATTAACTCGCTTCCAACCACAAAGCACGGCGATTCGACTTCTCCAAAATCAACGGCAGAACCTCCTTCCGATTCTAGAGCAAGAAGCAGAGCGAATTTTAGGCTCCAAGTTAGCAGAAGGTGTAACTGAGGTGCAAAGGCTTGAAACCCAACGTCAAAGCTTATTAGTTGCCCAACAACAGCTAGAACAACAGGCTCAACAAATGCCTGCCTTAGCCAGACAATACACCGACTTACAGCTAGAAATACAAATTGCTACTGAGGGGTTAAACCGTTTTCGGGCTACCTGGGAAACGTTGCAAATCGAAGCCGCCCAAACCGAGATTCCTTGGGAAGTAATTGAAGCCCCAGTTCGGCCAGTGGCTCCCATCTCTCCTAATATTCAACGTAGTATAACCTTGGGAGCTGTAGCTAGTATTGCTGTAGGCATTGGTGTGGCTTTGATTTTGGAAAAATTAGATAACGTTTATCACACTGCCCTGGAACTAAAACAGCAAACCAAACTCCACTTGTTAGGGAATATCCCCATTAATAAACAAATAGCAGCAACGCCAAGTAATAACTCCCTAGCCAAAGTAGGAGGTTTATTGTCTAAACCTTTTACGTGGCTAATACCAGCTTTGAAGCAAAAATCAACGCCTTACATCTATTATGGGGACTCCCAATCCTCACACTTTTTGGAAGCCCTACGAGTACTCTATACCAATATTCAATTACTGAGTTCAGACCGCCCAATCCATTCTGTGGCCATCAGTTCATCTACACCTGGGGATGGTAAGTCAACCATTTCGCTTTTCCTGGCTCAAACAGCGGCAGCCATGGGAAAAAAGGTGTTACTAGTGGATGCGGATATGCGTAAACCCCAAGTTCATACCAGATTGCAATTACCCAACGAGTTGGGATTAAGTAATTTAATTGCTCAAACCCGATCCCCTGAACAGGTAATTAACGACGAGTTACCTATACCTGGCTTATCAGTCCTCACCGCAGGCAAAATTCCTCCAGACCCTACCAAACTACTCTCTTCCGAGAAAATGAAAGGATTGATCAAATATTTCGAGGATATATTCGACCTGGTGATTTATGATACTCCCCCAGTTTTGGGATTAGCAGATACTACCTTGCTTACTCCTAGCACCGATGGATTGATTCTGGTAACTCGCATTGAAAAAACAGACCGCTCTGCTCTGACCCAAGCTCTTGATAATCTTAAACTGTCTCGAGTTAACGTTTTAGGGATTGTTGCTAATGGTGTTCAAGGTGACGCTAATAGCCCTTACAGTTACTACAAATATGGTTACGGAAACAATCACAAAGAACAGGATTGGGAGGAGGAAGAGAAAGTTCCATCGACATTGTCCAAGTAAAAGGGAATAGGGAATAGGGAATAGGGAGTAGGGAGTAGGGAGTAGGGAGTAGGGAGTAGGGAGTAGGGAGTAGGGAGTAGGGAGTAGGGAGTAGGGAGTAGGGAGCAGGGAGCATTTCAGGTAAGTTATTGATTATTAAAAATTAAGAATTTAAGTTTATATTTTTTGGATTAAATTAAACTTAAAATCATCATAAATAAAGGGTTATGCTTGATAAGCAATTTTATAAAAATTATAGTTAATATATAGCGGTTTTAATTAAAGCTCTTGCCAAAGTATTTTCCTGATACTATTTTTGTTAATTTTTGTCCACTGCTCCCTGTTCCCTGTTCCCTGTTCCCTGTTCCCTGTTCCCTGTTCCCTGTTCCCTACTCCCTACTCCCTGTTCCCTACTCCCTACTCCCTACTCCCTACTCCCTACTCCCTACTCCCTAAAAAAAAATCTACCTCACCTATTTTAAACATGCTATATGACCCACCTATTGCTACTAAAATTGCCACCATCAACCATTGCTTATGCTGGGGTAATCCTAGAATTATCAACGAGGGAATTGACCAAACTCAGTTAGTCCTTGATGATGGTGACAATGAACGTCCAGACTTTTCCTTTCTAGTCCTTGGGGATACGGATTCAGATACGAAATATGGAGAGAAGCTGCAAGCACAAATTGCTCAACAATTAGGTGAGCACATCGATACTTGTCGCTTTACCTTACACACAGGGGATCTGGTTTATCCCTTTGGGTCGGGTGAGTTTTATCTGGAGAAATTTTTGAAATTCTACCGAGAGGTTTTCGGTATTAGGAGTCCTGTCAAGAAAACTGACACTACTCGACTAGTTTTTAATCATCCGATTTTCCCTGTACCAGGAAATCATGATTACTATGACCTGACGTTTCTGCCCAGATTATTTGCTCAGTTAAGTTTACCTCTACGCCGTTGGTTAAAATCTAAGTTAGGGTTGACCCTAGGTTGGGATAGTTCTTACCAAGGCAAAGCCTATGCTCACGCTTTTCTTGATTGCTTGAGTCAGCCTCACAAGCGCCGTAATTTAGCTGAGTACCTCAACCAAAACTATACGGCCAAGACCAAAACGGGAAGATGCCTGCGCTACCAACCTGGTCACTTTACCCGCCTACCCAATCGCTACTATACCTTTAGATATGGCGGCATTGACTTTTTTGCCCTTGATTCCAATACCTTTTGTAGTTCTGACTCTTCGTCTAAACCTAAGGCTGGTTCTGACCGAGAGCAACTAGACTGGTTAAAGCAACGGTTAATTGATTCTTGGCATGATCCTCAGGTAAGGGGACGAGTGATCTATCTTCATCACTCTCCTTATTCAACGGAAACAAGTCGATGGGAGCAGCCAGATGCGATCGCAGTTCGTGGCCATTTACGCCAAGTATTAGATCAGGTCGCTGCTGCTATTGGTTCCCTACCCGAAAAACGCCCACTGGTAGATTTAATCTTAAGTGGACACGCCCATTGCTTTGAGCATTTGCGTACCTTTGATACTAAACATGCTGACTCCCATTTAAATTGGCTGGTCTGTGGCGGAAGTGGTGCTAGTTTGCGGCATCAGCGCAAAGATGGGGTTGAAGTGATGGAAATTAGTGGGGGAGGTTATGTTCAAATGGTGGCGCGATCGCTTTTATTTATCGGGCGCAAAGGTAAAGGTAGAACAGCCCGCTCTCCTCATACGTTCCTACGGATTGATGTACATAACGGTGTGCCCCCTAAGTTTGTAATTCGGCCATTTATAGTTGAGAAACTCAAGAATAAGTGGAGTAGTAGTGCTATCAAACCCTTTGTGATCCAGAATCTGTAAACACTATGGAATTGAGAACTGCTATATTATAATGCGTTGATAGTCATAGGCCATAACAACAAATGAGTAAACTGCGCAACATACTAATGGGTGCTGGTATAGCAGCAGTCGGTGCGGTCGGAACTAAAATGGCTGTGGATTATTTCCGCAACCGTGATCAAGAAGAAGAGAGGGACGAAAGTGAAGGTGACGCAGAAGCTACCTCTCCCCAAGAAGTTGCCTACGCTATCGTACAAGACAGTTCTGTGCAAAACTTCTTGGATGTTAGCTTTGGAGCTCCTGGTCGTTATGTCCCCACTCGTGCGCCTAAAGTATTCGACTATCAAGACCAACAATATATGGTCATTTGGGCTTACGACAATCAGAAAGAAAAAAACCAAATGTTGGCATTCATCTATACCGATGAGGGTCGTAAGATGGTAGCTAGCGTAGGATATACTGCTGACGCAACGGATTACAATATCAATTTAGACAGCACACCTTTCGCTGTTGAAGTGAATGGGGAACAAATTACCTCCGGTCAAGATCAAACTGACGGAGCTGATGAAGTGGATTTTGTCCTAGCTGGTGCTTAAATCGGATTTTTGATTGGATAATCTCTGAATACTAAAAGCGATCGCTTATCTCCATAGATAAGCGATCGCTTTTATTTCAAGCTAAACTCTGATGATCTATAGCAATTGTCATCATGAGTGAGGTAAACAGGATGGGAGCATGTCACTTATGCAGCAACATTAGTACTAAGGTAATAGGTAATGGGTAATAGGTAATAGGTAATAGGTCTGAAGGGGAGCATGTCCTGGATGAATATTTGTACATTATCTATAGCCCCCTCATGGGTAATTGCTTGCTCTACTGGAAAATAGTACTAATGTTTAAGCATTGCAAGACCTGCTCCCAACAGGATTGTTTACCACTCCCTACTCCCTACTCCCTACTCCCTACTCCCTGCTCCCTAAAACCCAGAACGAAAGTACTGACCCAATTGAAAACTGCTGTAAGCTATAGAGTAAACCATTTCTATTGCTTCCGGTCTAATGAAGAAAACTAAACGACCGAGAGAACAAATTATTGCTGATCTCAGTATCAATTATGTGGAAAGATATGTATTATTATGTGGTTACTCCGTAGAACGAGTTGAGCTTGGGTATACCTATGGTTTTGACTTGATTATCTTTACCTATGATGCCAATGGTGAACTTGAAAATGGTAAAATTTACGTCAAGCTAAAAGCAACGGATTTTCTGAGTATGCTAGCCGCTGACCAAGAAACCATAGGCTTTCCCCTAGGACGCTCAGACATAGAGCCATGGTTAAAAGAACCAATGCCATGTATCCTGATTGTATACGATGCTCAGCTCGATCTAGCCTATTGGCTGTACTTGCAAGCCTACTTTGAAAACTGGCAAAACTTTGATCCATGGCAAATGGAAGAAACCATTACTGTTAATCTTCCTAAAAAGAATATTGTCAATCAAGATGCCATTAAAAAATTCGCTCGATATAAAAATGATGTGCTGCGCCAGTTACCGGGAGTGATTCGTCATCGTTCCTAGAAACGTTATTTTTACTAGAAACGTTATTTTTAAAGAGTTTAAGCATTAAGCTCTCAGCGGTCAGCGGTCAGCCGTCAGCAGTTAGCTTATGCGCTACGCGCATAAGCTCTCAAAGAAATGAAAATGCGATGCCCTTTCGGCCACGCTAAGCGAAGGCAAAAAAACCTCCCCTGGTAATTTCCCATAAAAGAATTAGGGAACCTTTTCAGGGGACGGTTAGTCAATATACATAGCAATCCCCTTCAAAAGTTGAATAGGATTGCTCTATCTATCTAGCGCCATTTTAATGGCTACCGGGTGCCATCGGATCTATTGCAGATGTTGTCCCATCAGGTGATTTATGCATAGAATTAAATTTTTGGCAATTGCTCCGCTTACTTTGCTCGGATTATCTGAAATAGCGCTTCAGTCTAGCTCAGTTGTGGCTAACACTTATTCCAATAACACCCTCCAGAGAGGTTCTCAGGAGCAGATAACTGTGCTAACCAGTAGCTCATCCTTAGCTAAATTCAATACTGAGTTGCTTGGACTAACCAATGCTGAACGGCGAAAAGCTGGCTTGCCACCATTACAGCTTTCTGCTGAGCTAAGTCAAGCCGCACAGCTACACGCTGAAGATATGGTGCGCAATGGTTTTTTCAGTCATACTGGTTCGGATGGTTCTAAAATAAGCGATCGCGCTAAAGCAGCAGGATATCTATATTCCTATGTTGGTGAAAACATTGCCGCAGGTTACTCGACTCCTGCTCAAACCATTAGGCAATGGATGGGAAGCACTGGTCATCGCCGTAATATACTCAAGCCTCAGTATCAAGAAATTGGCTTTGGTTATGTCAGCGATCCTTCCAGCCCCTATCGCCACTACTGGGTGCAGGTGTTTGGTTCACCACGTTAATACTCAGTAGGGAGTAGGGAGTAGGGAGTAGGGAGTAGGGAATCGGGAATCGGGAGTCGGGAGCGGTGCGACCCGTGGCGAATTTAATTCGCCTACGGAAAGCGCACCGAGGGAGTCGGGAGTCGGAATCACCCTAACCCCCGTTAATAACCGAGTTATATCATGTCAGGATAATTACCCTAAATAAAAATCTCCCGATTTTCCCATCTCCCCATCTCCCCACACCCCCCACAGTCCCTACACTCTCCCAGTGACTCTGGAGTTAGATGTAGGCCTCCATTCCCTCACAAGAACAAACCAAATTCCTATCCCCAAAGGCATTATCAATGCGCCCTGCCACAGGCCAAAACTTGTGTTCCCTTAACCAAGGTGCAGGGTATGCTGCTTCCTCACGGGTATAGGGATGAGTCCATTCACTGACCATCAAGGCTTCTGCTGTATGGGGAGCATTCTTGAGCTGATTGTCCCTTTGGTCTACCTGACCCGATTCAATCGCTTTAATTTCCTGGCGGATGGCAATCATCGCATCACAAAAACGGTCGAGTTCCTCCTTCGACTCACTTTCAGTAGGTTCCACCATCATTGTCCCCGCTACAGGCCAGGATACCGTTGGAGCATGGAAACCATAATCCATCAGGCGTTTGGCAATATCATCCACTTCGATGCCCGCAGACTTTTTAAGCGATCGCAAATCCACAATACACTCATGAGCTACTAATCCATTGTTCCCCTTGTACAGAACAGGATAGTAAGGGTCTAACCGCTTAGCCATGTAATTAGCATTAAGAATAGCCACTTTAGTCGCCTCAGTTAACCCCGCACTGCCCATCATGGCAATATACATCCAGGAAATCGGTAGAATGCTGGCACTTCCCCAGGGTGCAGCAGAAATTGCACCAATAGATAAGGTTGAAGGTTGAGACTTTAAGGTTTTGGGTAGGAATGGTACTAAGTGAGGCATCACCCCAATTGGTCCCATGCCAGGTCCACCCCCACCGTGGGGAATACAGAAGGTTTTGTGCAGGTTCAGGTGACACACATCTGCCCCAAAGTCCCCTGGACGGCACAATCCCACTTGGGCATTCATATTCGCCCCATCCATATAAACCTGTCCCCCATGGTTGTGGACAATGGCACAGATATCTTTAATCTCTTGTTCAAACACACCATGGGTAGAGGGATAAGTCACCATCAGAGCAGCTAGTTTTTGGCTATGGTGCTCGGCCTTCTTCCTCAAATCATCTAAATCAATGTTGCCCATCTGATCACAAGCAACAGCCACCACCTTTAAACCAGCCATTACCGCACTGGCGGGATTGGTACCATGGGCAGAAGTAGGAATTAAACAGATATTGCGATCGCTTTCTCCCCGGTTTTCATGGTACTTACAAATAGTGAGTAATCCTGCATATTCCCCTTGGGAACCAGCATTAGGTTGAAGAGAAATGCCAGCAAAGCCAGTAATTTCTGCTAACCATTCTTCCAGCTGCTGGAATAGAATTTGATATCCCTGAGTTTGGGAGACCGGAGCAAAGGGATGAATCTTGCCAAATTCCGGCCATGTCACTGGCATCATCTCAGCAGTGGCATTCAGCTTCATGGTACACGAGCCCAGAGGAATCATGGACGTGTTTAGAGCCAAATCCTTACTTTCCAGACGGTGCAAATAGCGTAGTAACTCCGTTTCTGAGTGATAGCGGTTGAATACTGGGTTGGTTAAGTAGGTACTATGGCGAGCAAACGGTTCATTAAAATCAGCTGCCACCTTACGTGTTACCTCAGCCGCCAACTCTTCCACAGTAAAGAGTAGGGATGCACTGCTTGGTTCCCCTAAACTTGCAAAAATTTCCCACAAGTCTACTAAATCCTTAGCCGTCGTTGTCTCATCCAGGGAAATCCCGATAGTAGTTGAATCAATAATACGTAGATTAATTTGACCTGCTTCAGCTGCTTCTATAATTCCTGACACAGAGCGATCGCTTAATTCTACGCGCAAGGTATCAAAAAACGGTTCTGAGCTAATACTGTAACCTAAGCGTTTCAGTCCCTCCGCTAGGATAACCGTTAATTGATGAATTCTCTCGGCAATACCTTTGATTCCCTCTCGCCCATGATAAACTGCATACATTGAAGCTATCACCGCCAAGAGCACTTGGGCAGTACAAATATTGCTCGTGGCTTTGTCACGACGGATATGTTGCTCACGGGTTTGCAGTGCCAAGCGCAGTGCTGCTTTACCATTAGCATCTTTTGATACACCAACGATACGTCCTGGTACTTGCCGTTTATAAGCTGCCCGAGTAGCAAAATAAGCTGCATGAGGTCCCCCATATCCTAGGGGAACACCGAAGCGCTGGGTGCAGCCTATGGCAATATCAGCCCCAAATTCTCCAGGGGGTGTAAGCAGGGCAAGGCTTAGAATGTCAGCTGCCACAGTTACTAAGGCTTTAGCACCATGAGCCTTATCAATAAATTCCCGATAATCGTATATGGTGCCATCCGTTGCTGGGTACTGAAGCAGAGCTCCAAAAATCTCTTGGTCAAATTCAAAGGTGCGGTGGTCACCAACAATCACCTCAATGCCCAAAGGTCTAGCCCTGGTTTGTACCACTGCGATAGTTTGGGGATGACAGGTTTGGGAAACAAAGAAGTGTTTGGCTTTGGTTTTACACAGACCATAGCTCATGCTCATAGCTTCCGCTGCTGCTGTTCCTTCATCCAGCAAGGAAGCATTAGCAATTTCCAGACCAGTCAAGTCTATAATCATAGTCTGGAAGTTGAGTAGTGCTTCGAGTCGTCCCTGAGCAATCTCTGCTTGGTAAGGGGTGTAAGCCGTGTACCAACCAGGATTTTCTAGGATATTCCGTTGAATTACAGGTGGGGTAATGCAGTCGTAATATCCCATGCCAATGAAAGACCGGAATACTTGATTCTTAGAGGCAATTTCTTTTAGCTGAGCCAGGGCAGCATACTCGCTTTGTGCCGCTGGTAACTGCAGAGGTTGATTAAGCCAAATAGCGGCGGGTACAGTTTGCTCAATCAGGCTATCTATAGTGGATATACCCAGGACCTTGAGCATTTGCTCGATTGCATCTGGATTTGGACCTATGTGTCGATTGACAAAAGCATCGGTAGATGGTAGGGTTTTTGATACGGAAACAGTAGGGTCAGATTTCAGCAACGACTGAGTATTTGCTCTATTTTTTTGATCCTGGATATCCAAATTCTGCATAGTAAACAAATTTGTGAATTAAGCAGCGAAGGTGGGGGTCACTTTTGAGGGCTGTGACCCCCTAAGTTGGTAAATCTATAGATACACAAAGCCCGGATGTATAACTAAAGCGATTTAGAACTAAAGTAATTTAGTTCTAAATATACACTATGAAAACCTAGCATATGACAAGCTAGACGTATTGCTAGATTGGTTCTAGATACACAACTTTATACACCTGGGTTCACTTATGACAACCCTATTTATCAGCTTTTTACGGAACCTTCGCAATAGCTGTATCTTTAGTTACTTGCTTTTAAAACCAATTTATAGTCTACTCTGCCTCGACTTTGGAACGGTACTCCTCAGCAGATAGTACACCCTCCAGTGGGTTATCAGGGTCATTCAGCCGCACTTTAATTAACCAGCCTTCACCATAGGGGTCTTCGGCAATCTTTTCAGGAGCCTCAATCATCTCCTCATTTCGTTCTACCACCGTACCCGATACCGGGGAATATAGATCCGAAACGGCCTTGACCGATTCAATGGTACCAAAGCTTTCGTCATTTTCTTTGTTACCCTTCTCGATGGTGTCGTCAATGTCTGGGAGTTCGAGAAGAACTAAGTCACCCAGTTGGTCAATGGCAAAGGCGGTAATACCAATAGTGGCAATTTCGCCATCAAGCCGCACATATTCGTGGCTATCAAGGTATTTCAGGTCATCAGGATATTCAAAGGCCATGTCAACTCCTAAATCAGCAGCAATGCTAATTATCCTTCCTCATTTGTCTTTCGTCCAGCCGCTCTTTGACCGTTGACCGCTGACCGTTGACAGGAAACGTTCAGAGGTAGTAACTGAGTAATGGTTGACTTCTAGCTACCTATATCTTTAAAATGCCACCAGTGAAATAGCACTACTAATTTGCACTTTATGATAGTCTTGCTTAGTGAAGGAATAAAAGGAAGAATTTTAAGCAAGCTTATCTAATGCTTTGCCCGTTTCTGCCACAAAGCACTCATAAATTAAAATCACAATACATCAGGCCAGATAGGAGCAACTCCTATCTGGCTATTCAGTATGCAAGCATTTCTAGAGTTTCACGTAAGTAACGACGCACTCGGCTATCAAGACTATAATCCTGAAATTGTTCACCTAAGGGATGTTCCATTTGCCAGCGTTGAAATCCTGAACTAGCGGCTATGGCTTGTTTAAGACTGTTCCAAACTTGAGTGTCGTGATGTAATTGTCCGGATTCGGATGTAACGAAGCTTGCCATATGCACACACGCGAAGATTTAATACAGATGAATCTAGTTGAGTAATGCTTAAGTGCTAAACTATTAAGCTTACCTGTACACTATCCTATCTGCTTTTTTAGGATTGTGCTTTTAGCGACATTGAATGGTTAAAATTTGGCAGGGTTAGGGTTAGAGGTTATCGGTTAACAGGTTAAAAGTTGCTTTGGATGGAACCTTGACAATTGCAAGCTTGCCACAGAGCAACTCGTATCAATAACCTTTAACCTTCAACCTTAAACAAAACAACCTACCCGGCAATGGATGCCTGGGTAAGAACACCCCTCAGGGCTACTTCAGGGAGAGAGTCCGTCGCTTGGTTACCATCTGATAGGTTTCAATGATATCTTTTTCTGCCCAGTCGTTGAATTTATCAACACCCATACCACATTCGTAGCCAGCATTGACTTCCTTGACATCATCCTTAACACGCTTGAGGGAATCCAAAACTCCTTCGTAGATAACTTTGCCACCACGCCGCACTCGTAAACGGCAATTGCGCACGGCTTTGCCTGAGAGTACATAGCAACCCGCAACGGCACCACGACCCACTGGGAAGACAGCTCGAACTTCTACTTCACCCAATGGTTCTTCTACCTCTTCTGGCTCTAACAGACCTTCCATAGCACCTTGAACATCATCCAGGAGTTTGTAGATGATGTTGTATTCCCGCACATCTACCCCTTCCTGTTCAGCTGCTGGTCGAGCACCAGGAGCTAAGGTAGTGTTAAAGCCAACAATAACTGCACCACTAGCAGCCGCTAAGTCCACATCCGTTTCGGTGACTTCCCCAGGGGCAGCCAGTAGAACTCGAATTTGCACTTCATTTTGGGGCAGCTGTTCGAGGGATCCCAGAATAGCTTCCACCGAGCCTTGAACGTCTGCCTTCAAAATCAAGTTGAGTTCTTTGAGTTCACCTTCTTGAGCCTGGGCTGATAATTCAGTGAGGGTAACTCGCCGTGATTTCATGCGAGTTTGCAGGCGAGATTGACGTTGCTGTTGAGCTCTTTCACCAGCAACTGCCCGGGCTTCTTTTTCACTCTCAAAGACTTCAAACTCATCACCAGCAGCTGGAACATCACTCAAGCCAAGGACTTCCACAGCAAAGGAGGGACTAGCTTGTTCGACTCGCTGTCCTCGGTCATCAAGCATGGCTCTGACCTTACCGAAAACTGAACCAACAACCAAGCTATCACCGATCCGCAAAGTACCGTTTTGCACTAAGAAGGTGGCAACAGGACCTCTGGCTTTATCTAGGTGAGCTTCAATCACTGTACCTTTTGCTGGTCGATCCGGATTAGCAGAGAGTTCTTCTAGCTCTGAGACCAATAGAATCATTTCCAGCAGTGAATCCAAGTTTTCCCTTTGGATAGCACTCACTGGTACCATGATCGTTTCACCACCCCATTCTTCTGGGACCAAGCCCCGTTCTGATAATTCTTGCTTAACCCGATCAGGTTGAGCTCCAGCTTTATCAATTTTGTTAATAGCAACCACGAGTGGAACTTCAGCAGCTCTAGCATGACTAATGGCTTCAAGGGTCTGAGGTTGCACCCCATCATCAGCCGCTACTACTAGCACAGCGATATCAGTTACTTTTGTTCCCCTTGCCCGCATGGCTGTGAAGGCTTCGTGACCAGGGGTGTCTAAGAAGACAACCTGTTGAATTTTATCCTCATGCTCAACATCTACGTGGTATGCACCAATATGCTGGGTAATTCCACCGGCTTCTCCTTGAGCCACTTTTGCTTCACGAATGGCATCGAGTAGAGTCGTTTTACCGTGGTCAACATGACCCATAATTGTCACCACAGGTGGACGCCGCTCGAGGTTTTCCAGGTCTTGGACATCCAGCATTTCCACCTTAGTCGCAGCAGAGGCTTCTTCTTCCATCTCGACTTTTACCCCCACTTCCTCAGCTACCATTGTGGCGGTAGGAACATCCAAAGTTTGGGTAACACTCACAGCTATGCCTTTGAAGAAGAGCATTTTAACAATGTCAGTTTCTGCAATAGCCAGTTCATTAGCCAGGTCTCTAATGGTGAGTGAGTCTCTCAAAACAATTTGTTCTGGGCGTTTGGGCTGAGTTTTCTGTGTACGACGGCGATCGCGATGATCCGACTTGTTGCTACTACTGGTTTTAGAAGGCTTCTTCCTGTGGCTAACACTCGCAGTAGTTGGTTGGGTTTGCTGTTTTTGCAGAGACTTTGGTTTGGGAGGACGAGCCAGAGAAAGACTAACTGAAAATGAACCATCGATTTTGTTATCGTTTTGATCTGATCCTGTTTCGAGATCATCTTCATCATCCAGAATCATTTTAGGTCGCCGCTTGAGTTTGGCGGATTTACCCTTCTGGACTTTGTCTTCTTCTTCCCCATTTTCTGCCTGCCACTCTTTCTTCTTAGCAGGTCGGGGGACAGATGGTCGCCAGAGCTTGACCTCCTTGAGCATTTCCTCAGATTCATTGACTAAGGTGTTGGTGTCTTGATCAGATTCTGTCAGACCCGTTGAGTCAGCATCCATTGCTGCTACTTGAGAATTGTCCTTGTCAAGACCTGGCTTGGTTCTTTTTGGAGGTCGCTGGAGTTCAGGAATGGTCGGCCTTGGTGAACTAGAACGTTTTGGTGGTGATGTTTCCGAAGGGGTTGACTGCTTATTGATAACAGGGGATTTGTTAGGAGTTGGACTCTTTACTGACTTTGAAACCGAAGAACCCTTTTGGTTTGATTTGATCGGTCGCTCAACCTTAGAAGGCTGAGTTTTTGCTTGTGATAGTCTGACAGGCGGTCCAGTTAATTTTGGTTTTTCTGTAACCTTAGGTGAGGCAGTACTATCCTGTGACACCTTCTGGACTGGTTTAGCGGCTAGTTCGGGTTTAGCGGCTAGTTCGGGTTTAGCCTCTGGTTTGGGTTTAGCGGCTAGTTCGGGTTTAGCCTCTGGTTTGGGTTTAGCCGCTGGTTCGGGTTTAGCCTCTGGTTTGGGTTTAGCCGCTGGTTCAGATTTAGCCTCTGGTTTGGGTTTAGCCGCTGGTTCAGGTTTAGCGGCTAGTTCGGGTTTAGCGGCTAGTTCGGGTTTAGCGGCTAGTTCGGGTTTAGTATCCTGCTTAATCTTGGTGTCCTCTTCAGTGACCTGCTTAGGTCGATTGAGAGTGCTAGGCTGACGGGGGGGTATAGCAGTAGTCGGCTTGATGGGAGGTTGGGGTGGGATTGCCATTTGATTAGTTCTCTGGCTAGAAGTATTCCCAGAACTGCGTTTGTGCTTACGGAGCTCGACAATTTGCTGCTTCCGCTCCCCTTTGGGAGGTCGAATTAATTTACCAGAGCTTAACTTAGAACCTTTATTTGCCGATGACTCACCTTCTGTATTGCTTACAGCTGCTAGTTGGTCAGAATATTTTTCGGCTGTCGTGCGAATCCGTTGGGCATCCGATTCTGTAATCGTGCTACTGTGACTTTTAACTGCAATATTGAGTCCTTCACAGATGCTCAAAATTTCCTTGTTGTCCAAATTCAATTCCCGTGATAATTCGTAAATTCTGACTTTGCCGCTGTTCATGCACTATTCCCCTGTCGTACCTACGTGTTGTTAAACCATACTCAACTACTCGAATGACTTTTTACTTGATCAAGCTTTATTGGAAAGCTTAAACGATAAGATAAGCGATGCTCAACAGATAATCAACCATCCATGCTTTTTCGTTGGTGTGTTCACCTCAACGGTAGTTTGATAAGTTTATCTATTATCGCGTGCTTCTTTCCTGTGAAAAAAGCCAAGCAGCATTCTACATTGACGGTTCGGTTAAACCGCCTAATCAGCGCGTATGCCTTTAAAGGTAGCTAGCGTATAATCGAAGTAAATTCACCTCCCTTGTGAAACCAGAGCATCAATAGAACTAATGACTTCCTTTGTATCCTAACGATTACTTATGTTCACCGGACGAACATACATGGAAGCTTGTGCAGCTAGATTCACCCTTTAATTACCTAAATTGGGTTTGCTTGGCATGGTAGCTAAACGCTGCCATAAAGTGTCGTACAGATTTTTTGGCACCGATGCACGCAGTGATCGCCCCAGTCGGTTTTTCTTTTGAGCCGCCGCTAGGCAACTCAGTTGAGGACATAAGTAAGCTGAACGACCCATACCCTGATCTAATTGTACCTTTCGTGACGGATAGACTCGGACAATACGCCAAAACTCCTGTTTTGGTGCTACTTTCCGGCAGCTAAGACAACGTCGATAGTTGGGTTTCATAAGGGTTTTCAGTTTGGAAAATCTCAAAAGTCCTCCTTCTTTAAAGGGTACGGTAGATGGAGGCTTGTTGGGCGTTTGCGATTGGGCAAACGCCCTGTTTATCTGATTGAGTTACCCAATGAAACCAAAAATCAATGCCAGAGGCCGGTAAAACGGCGTTGCTGATTCTGGGTATGGTTTTGCCCCCCTAGCCCCCCAAGCGAGGGATTGCTCGCTTGGGGGGAACAAGACTTTCTTGCGTCCCCCAAATTTGATACCGTTGGCGAAATTAATATTTGTTTACACAAGAGTAGCAGATGGGTAACTTTAAGTTCATGCTCCCCCAGAATTGGGGGTTGGGGGGCTATAAAGACTGCTGTCTTCAGGCTGATATTACTAAATGTTAAATTCGCCAGCAGTATCAAATTTGGGGGACCAACGGGGGCTTGACCAAAACCAAATGTCGAGCATTCATTCCTTGATTCAGCAACGCCGGTAAAACTGGTATGGGCGTGCCCGGTGGTGTGAGCAGAAAATGAAAAACTATAGTAGTAGAGATACTCACACCCTTGAGACTCGGATGACTAACACAAGAAGAAAATCACCACACCCACCTGAAGTAGGGGGGGGTAGACTAACGAGCGCAGAAGTGGAAGGATTGAATAAGTCATTGGTTTGGAAGAAAACTGTCAAACAATTCTTGACCACAGCTGATACCGCGCACCCCACTACCATTCTAAACCGACAAGCTTAGGTGTGTTATTTTATACCATAACCAGTCTCAACCTTGGCCAAACTTTCCTCACCTCAGGGTGAACCCCTAAAACTCCTTATTCTTCTTCTTGAGCACTCAAATCAAGCACTGGCTCAGGAGCCAGTAAATTTTCTGGCATTTCTACTCCTTCTTCGTAATCTTCCTTTAACTCATTGCTATCGACATCTTCTTCTTCTAGGGTATCCTGTTTAGAGATGTCTGTAGTCTCTTTTTTGTATTCCGCAGCATCTTTAATGTCAATCTTCCAGCCTGTAAGGCGGGCGGCAAGGCGAACATTTTGTCCCTCTTTGCCTATAGCTAAACTGAGCTGGTCTTCTGCTACTAAAACATGGGCTTGACGTTCTTCTGGATTAACTAGTAGCACTTGATCCACTTGGGCTGGGCTAAGAGCGTTAGCAATATAGGTAGATGGGTCAGGAGACCAACGAATTACGTCGATTTTTTCACCTCGTAGTTCATTCACCACCACTTGAATGCGGGAACCTCTAGCACCAATGCAAGCTCCCACCGGATCTACATCTCGCTCCAGGGTATCTACAGCAATTTTAGTCCTTGGTCCGACATGACGAGAAGGAGGATTAGCTTCCCGTGCCACTGCAACAATCCTTACCACCTCATCTTCTATTTCTGGGACTTCGTTGGCAAACAGATAGACCACTAAACCAGCCGCCGCTCTGGATACCACCAGCTGAGGACCACGGTGAGGGCCTTCCCGGACTTTTTTGAGATAAACCTTAAAGGTGGAGTTAATGCGATAGTTATCATTGGGGAGCTGTTCCCGTTTGGGCAGTTCAGCTTCTACCTCTGGCCGACCAAAACCACTGCTGAGTGCCATAATAACAGACTGCTGCTCAAACCGTAGTGATCGAGATTGCAGAACAGTTCCTTCTAGGTCTTGAAACTCTTCCTTAATCAGCTTACGCTGTTGGTCTCGGAGTTTTTGAGAGAGCACCTGCTTGGTTTGAATCGCTGCCATGCGACCAAACTCTCCTTGGTCTGGAGTCACATCCAAAACCACTGAATCTCCCAATTGTGCTTCAGAGGCAACTTCCTGGACTTCTTTGAGAGAAATTTGATGGTCACTATTTTGTACCTCTTCGACAATGGTTTTGGTAGACAAAACGCGGAAGCCTTCTTCTTCAATATCAAGATCGACTTCAAAGTTGTCAAAATATTCTTCGTCAAAATGAAATCGTTGGTCTAGCCGTTGAGAACGGCGATAGCGCTCATAGCCTTTTAGCAGTGCTTCTCTTAATGCCTGTTGAACTGCAGACTTAGGTATATTGTGGCTTTGACTAATTTCTTCTATCATTGCCTTAAGTCCAGGCAAACTAACTATTGACATCAGCAAATCTCCGTCTTAAATCTATCCATGGCAATTGTGTTGGGATTTAAAGTAAATCAAGTTAAACTTCAATCCTCAATCTTGAAGCTTCTAGGGCAGAAGCACTTGTATATCTATAGTCGAGCCATTGTATTTACAAGTACTGCCCCCCTACCAACCTTCAAGCAAAATTTAACCCCCATCATCGAGTTTTACTCTGGACACGAGCTGACGGGGAATGGCAAACGCGCGACCCTTGAGATTGAGATAAACTCCGCTCTCATCCCGGCGAATTAACTGCCCACGCCACTCTTGCTGCCCCTGATAAGGTTCAGATGTCTGAACAATCACACCAAACCCTTTGAAAGAAATGAATTCTCGGTCTGTGCTTAAGTCCTGTGTGATCCCAGGACTGGAAATTTCCAAAACGTAGGTGTCTAAAATGATGTCCTTAGCATCTAACTGAGCTTCTAAAGCACGACTCATGCGTTCACAGTCATCCAAGCTAGTGTCACGAATGGGGTTGCGGATATAGACACGCAGCACGGGTGGGCGTCTGTTGGTCTGGAAGAGAGCCTCTACAATCTCTAATCCTAAATCTTGAGCCAATGGCGTGGCTAAATCGATTAGTTGTGGAATCAGGGGATGAGTCATGGCACCAATCCAATAAAAAAAGTGGGGTCAACCCACTTCATGGCAAATTCTTTTCCAAGAAGTCTAACCGCCCAAAAGCTTATGGACATCTACATAGCACAAGCCCAATGTCTAGTGCTATGTTTGA
Source organism: Moorena sp. SIO3E8 (assembly GCF_010692445.1). NCBI lineage: Bacteria > Bacillati > Cyanobacteriota > Cyanophyceae > Coleofasciculales > Coleofasciculaceae > Moorena > Moorena sp. SIO3E8. Next base: position 27,302 of record NZ_JAAHHM010000071.1, read on the forward strand.
GTCTAACGCAATTAGCAACTCAAATGCTGGCCTGATCAAAACTTGAACATGGGTAGTTTTGAAGTCTAATCCCTGCTTGGTGTCTGGTGCGTTGGCACTTTCCCACTTCACAGCCCTTTTTCTCAGGTGCTACCCGTGGCGAATTTAATTCGCCGTTCGCGCCCCGCGTCTCCTACGAAGAACGGAAAACGCACCTTAGAGCAAGCTGACCCTAGAAATCAACTTATTTTTTGTTTATAAATAATTATTTTAACTTATGGTCATTATTCTGTCAAACTTTGATGAGTTTATTTCAATATTTACAATAATAATTTTTTTCTGTTTTTTATCCTGCATATGTTATCCTAAATTAAAGCATTCAGTGATGATCAATTATATGTTAATAAATATGATTTATTAAGTGATAGTTTACTATGAAAATTTTTATGTAAATGTTTTTAATAGCTATAATCTACAAATTCTTCTTATATTTATTATTTCCTATTCTATCTTACCTGTTCCGATGAGCCGCTGTTGCCTGTTCCATAAAACCTAGTACGAAAGTAGCTAACCTAATTTAAAACATCTATAGTACTCTTACTGAAATTTTTGACGAATTGCTCTGGTTTCATCTAAGATTTTATCTAAGTCTTCTTCAGATAAACGCCGGACATAATTTATTTTGAATTCCTCTAACCAAGCTGTGATCAAATACTGAATCTCCTGTAATCTATCCTTGGTCTTAATTTCTGCCCCTAAGGCTTCCCTTAAATTTTTCAGTAGGTGTTGCAGGAGTTCGTCGGCAACTGGGTCTTCTTGTATGAGAGTATTAATCCCATCATAGAGTGCCTGAAAAATGTTTTTCACCAATTCCTCTGTTAGTTGCTTCTGGAATTGTCCCAGTCCTGGTACATTCTGAAGTCCCTGATAAAGTGTGGACTGTTTAAGCCCCATGTCCACATAGTGTTTCATGAGAGCCTCTAGATCAGGACGAATTTTGGGTAAGACTTGATCAACCGTCATCTTTACCATGATGGTGGTGAGTTCTGACACTTCATCAATGTCATTAAGGTCAATGTAGGGGCGGACTTCCTGTTGAGACAACCATTTGGTAATTTCACCCCGGCTAATGGAGTCCTGAACTTCGTTAATAACTTGAATCACGACCACTTCCGTCATCTCTTGAGCAATACTGGCAACAAATCCGGAGCGGATTTCTCTGGTAATTACACTCAGGTCTATTAATTTAGCTTGACCTAAGCGAATGGTAACGGGAATAATTCGTAACCACCGCCATAAGGGTATTAGCAAAAATATGTCATACCAGCGCCACAGCATGGCATTTTGCCACTTGAGTCCAGTGTGACGGCGACTGATCAACCAGGTACGAGCCAAAAACTCCGTACTAAATAAGAGAAAAAATGGGAAGTCAATCAGTCCGAATAGGTCTACGAATTCGCCATTTTCTCCAATTGGACGGTAATAGTTAGTTTCTATTAAAGGTTTAATCTCGGTGTTAAAAAATCCCAAACCTTCCTCTTGACTATGGCTTCCTAAGTACTTTTGAGTCCAGAACTCCTCAAATGACTCTTTTGCTGAATTGTTAGGATTTTGTATATGCTTACGCATCTTATTTTTCAGCTTTTCCAAGTTTCCAGTTTTATTGGCTACTTGGAAAGGATTCGTGTCAATCATTTCTGAGCTAAGTTCGCGCAGATCCTTGAGTTTTTTTTCTACTTCTATAGACGATAATCCTATGTTTTTAATCTGGTTTTCCAGTTGCTCAACTTTGTCCAAATATTTTTGAGTATCTAGGTTGTCTTCAATACCTTTAACTGGGTCGTATAACGGAGTGATATCAGGAATGGGAATCGAGAGAGGAAAGCCTTTGGATTTGATCGGACCAATGGTAAAGCTAAATACCTGAATTTTTTGATTTAGCCAGAAATCTCTTAAAGGGATATAGCTGAGGTCAAAGAACACTAAAAGGAGATTAATCAAGGCGATGATTGCCATTAATCGTTCAAACCAAAGAATGCGGCGGGTTTTAACTTTATTAGGTATTTTGACGAATTTTTCTAATTTTTGTAAAGATGACATGGGGAAACTTGGGCTTTCTACCACTGGATGCTGATGTTTAACTCAGATGTATTGAGTGTCTCAATCAGCCATTCCTTCCTGATAATACAGTTCTAGGGGCTTTTTTAGGATTTATTCTGATTCAGTAGTGTTGACTTTGACAACTAAAAGAATTTAAGCACTTAGCAATAATGCCTTATTAGAGGCATTCGTGAATTGAATTGCTATAAATTTTCACATCTGATTTTAAAGCGCTATAGTACGAAACTAGGGCGTGTGCTCACGCCCTAGTTTCGTACTATATTTATAAAGCTTTTTAAGTCCCTTACCGCATTGTGACAAACTCTTCTGCAGAACTGGGATGAATGCCAACAGTAGCATCAAAGTTAGCTTTGGTAGCTCCGGTTTTCAATGCGATCGCAATTCCTTGAATAATCTCTGCTGCATGGTCTCCTACCATATGAGCACCCAAGACTTTGTCAGTGTTTTGGTCAACCACTAACTTCATCAGGGTTTTTTCATCCCGACCGGGTAGGATATAGTACATCGGTCTGAACCGAGAACGATAGACTTTTACCGCATCCCCATATTTCTCCCGTGCTTCGGCCTCACTTAGACCAACAGTAGCTGCTTCGGGTGTGGTGAAAATTGCAGTTGGGACATTCTCGTAGCTCATGATCCGGGATTTGCCGCCAAATACGGTATCGGCAAAGGCACGACCTTCATTAATCGCAACGGGAGTTAAGTTCATGCGGTTAGTACAATCCCCTACCGCAAAGATATGGTCTTCTGTGGTAAGACTGTACTTATCGACTGCGATCGCACCGTTTTCAATTGCTACTCCAGTATTCTCTAAACCTAGATTCTGGATATTGGGTATACGACCTGTGGCAGCTAAACTGACAGCATCAGCAACTATAGTTGTTTGTGATTGTCCTTGTACCGTTAAATTCAGACCGGCTGATGTCTTTTCAATAGCGATGATCTTACTGTTATTTAGCACGCGAATTCCATGCTTCTCCATGGCTTGTTGAATTTCGGAACCGATCTCGGCATCAAATCCCCGTAAAATCTGATCACGACGAATAACCACCGTGACTTCAGAGCCTAAGCCATTGAGAATACAGGCAAACTCGACACCAATATAGCCACCCCCAAGAATCACGATCCGTTTCGGTTGTTCCTTGAGGTGGAAGATATCATCAGAGGTAATCGCGTTTTCAATTCCGGGAATATCGGGCTTGACCGGATGTCCTCCTACTGCAATCAAGATTTTCTGTGCAGTTACTTTGCGTCCGCCAATGTCTATGGTGTGGGAATCCGCGAACTTAGCATAACCCTGAAACAGTTCCACTTTGGAGTTATCCAACATACGTTGGTAAATGCCATTGAGGCGTTCCGTTTCCTGATTCACTGCTGTGATCATTGTTGTCCAGTCCAGGGTACTGTGTACCTTACTCCAGCCATATCCCTGTGCCTCTTCAAATTGATCAGGAAAATGGGAGGCATAAACCATCAGCTTCTTAGGAATGCAGCCACGATTTACGCAAGTTCCACCTAAACGGTCAAATTCTGCAATGCCTACTTTTGCCCCATATTCTGCGGCTCGTCTAGCTGTAGCAATTCCTCCGGAACCTGCACCAATAACGAATAAATCAAAATCGTAGCTCATGACTCCCCCAAACTTCTGAATTACTATTCCGTGGAAAGATTACTTATTTTATCTAGATAAACGCAATAGCCGTTGAAGGGAAAATTTTACTGATCCCCCAAAATACTAATTTTTGTTTAGCTCTCAAGTAAATCCATGATGATCAGGACTGATGCACCAAACTGAAAACAGTAGAGGCATTGCAGGTAACGCCTCTACTGATAAAGCCTTAAGTAAGGTCGGAGGGATGTTACTTTTTAGCTGACTTCAAGTAGTTCAGCATTGTATCTGCATCTGAGACCTCGAAGGGATCAGTAGGGCAGTTATCTTCATAGCCGGGTTCTACAAACATTTTTTCAATCTTACCGTCATCTACCACCATGGAGTAGCGCCAAGAACGCATACCAAAACCGAGATTATCTTTTTCTACCAACATCCCCATTTTGCGGGTGAATTCCCCATTACCATCGGGTAGCAAGAAGATATTCTGAACCCCTTGCTGTTTGCCCCACTGGAACATCACGAAGGCATCGTTGACCGATAAGCAGATCACTTGATCAACCCCTTGTGCTTTAATTTCCTCATCAAGTTCCTCATAGCGGGGTAAGTGGGTTGATGAACAAGTGGGTGTGAAGGCACCAGGAAGGGAAAATAGCACGATACGCTTACCGCCAAAAATTTCCTGTGTAGTGCGGTCTTGCCAGCGGAAGGGATTGGGTCCAGCAACTGACTCATCTCTGACTCTGGTCTTAAATACTACGTCGGGTACTTGATTGATAACCATCTTGTCTTACTCATTCCTTTATGATTGTTACTCTTTAATCGTAGTCGTAACGAGTATGAGTTGTCAAGGAAATTGAGCAGATTTAGTTAAATAACAGTTGACGGGTAACCGTCAACTGTCAAGCAACCCTTAATTCTTGATTTTGATGGCTGTGCCAGTGGCAGTAATCAGTAGCAGCACCCCCTTTTCATCAACGTTAATTGTGCCAGTATCCATAGCAATGCCAATCACAGCATCTGCTCCTAGTTGTGAGGCACGTTGTTTTAATTCTTGGAGGGCTTCTTGGTGTCCTTTTTCAAAGACTTTTTCATAACTGCCAGTACGTCCTCCGATTAAATCTCGAATACCAGCAAAGAAATCCCGCAGTGCATTGGTGCCGTAAACCACCTCAGCAGTGACAACGCCCAAATACTCTTCAACAATCGCACCTTGAATAACATCAGTAGTGGTTACAATCATCAGTCCTGCCTCAAAAAATGGATCAAATGCAACTAGAATAGCTAATTTCTACAGCTCAATCATGAAATTATCGAAATACAACGACTTAATGGCATGCTACACCATCCTGACGTGCTGCCCTTTGCACCGCAGCAGCAACTGCAGGAGCGACTCGCTCATCAAATGCTGAGGGAATGATATGTTCTCGATCTAAATCACTGGGATTAATCAGGGATGCGATCGCAAAAGCTGCTTCGAGACACATATTCACGGTAATGCTTGACGCCCGACAATCTATAGCGCCACGAAAAACCCCTGGAAAAGCCAGAACATTATTAATCTGATTGGGATAGTCACTACGACCTGTAGCCATTACTGCTACATCATCTACTACCAATTCTGGCTGAATTTCCGGTATAGGATTAGCCATGGCCATGACAATGGGCTTCTTGGCCATGGACCTGACCATGTCTGGGGTTAGAACCCCAGGTACACTCACCCCAATAAACACATCGGCATTGCCAATGGCACCAGCGAGAGTACCCGAAGCATCCACAGCAAATTCTTGCTTTTGCTCAGTCAAGTTAGGGCGTTTAGTGGAAATAATGCCTTGGGAGTCGCATATCCAAATTGCACCTGCACCAGCTTTACGGAGTAACCGGGCAACTGCCATACCGGCAGCGCCAGCTCCATTAATAACAATTCTTACTTCTTCTAGGGATTTTTTAACTACCTTCAGGGCATTGGTCAAGGCCGCAAGGGTGACAATAGCCGTACCGTTCTGGTCATCGTGAAATACTGGAATATCTAACTCCTGGCGGAGTCTGGCTTCAATATCAAAGCAACGGGGAGCACTGATATCTTCTAAGTTAATACCACCAAAAACCGGCGCGATAGTTTTAACGGTTTCCACGATCTGATCCGTATCTTGGGTAGCTAGGCAGATAGGAAAAGCATCAATACCAGCAAATTCTTTGAACAGCATTGCTTTACCTTCCATCACTGGCAAAGCGGCTTCTGGCCCTAAGTTACCCAACCCCAACACTGCACTGCCATCGGTGACCACAGCAACCATGTTGCTTTTAATGGTAAAGGAGTAGACCTGTTCTGGGTCAGATGCGATCGCTTTACAAATCCGACCTACACCAGGAGTGTAAGCCATAGCCAATTCAGATTGATGCTTGAGGGGGATTTTGCTGTTTACACTGATTTTGCCACCACGATGGAGGTTGAAGGTGCGGTCATAGACATTTAGGATTTGGACATCGGGAACTTCTGACACCGCTTGTACAATCTGTTCAGCGTGTTCACTGCTAGCTGCATCTACGGTAATCTCACGAGTAGCAATTTTCCGAGTTTTCTCCACCACCATAATTTCTCCCAATTGACCGCCAACAGATGCGATCGCTTGAGTTACGCTGGCTAACATCCCGGCACGGTTGGGGTATGTTAAGCAAATAGTCAAACTGAAACTAGGATTTGGGGTCAGGTCTACCATGCTGTATGATCTGGGATTCTAGAAATATCTTGGTGCAAGCTGATTTCCTGCTATTTCAATCTAGACTAAACTAGACTTTAGTTCATAGTTGATCGCAAGCATGGGATAGGAATAATTTAGGAACCGAGGATATCAAGAGGATTCTAGCTTCCAATCAACTGCCAGAACCGATCATCTTCTGAAATAGCCTCAAAATCTGGGTCATTACTCGCCTCTTCCCGATACCTTGGATTTAGCTCAATCGCCTGCTCTAGGTTTTCCACAGCTAAGGTGACTTGACCCTGGGAAGAATAAACGATTGCTTTGTTATAATAACCAGCAGCATACTCAGGTTGAATCTCCAAAGCCCGATTAATGCTTTCCAATGCCTGATCATTCTGTTCTAGCTTGACTAAGGTAGAACCTCTGTAATTCCAGGCTTTGTGGGAGTCGGGATTTAATTCAATAGCCTTGTCAAAAGAAGCAACAGCTTCTTGGTATCTTTCTAATACATCCAGAGCCATGCCTCGATTCAACCAGGCTACTGTATTATCTGGCTGAACTTGGACAGCTTGGTCGAAGGATTCAAACGCCTCTTCATGCTTTTGTAGCATTCCCAGTGCGACTCCTCGGTCAACCCAAGCTTGATGATAGTTTGGCTGAATTTCTAGGGCCTTGTCATAGGAAGCGATCGCATCTTCGTAGCGTCTCAACCGTCTTAGGGTCATGCCCCGGTTTAACCAGGCTTTATAGTGGTCTTGCTTGAGTTTAACCACCTTATTCAAAGCAACCACTGCTCCTTCATACCGCCGGAGTTCCATCAAAGCCAGACCTCTTTGATACCAGCTATCTGGGTCATCTGGCTTAAGCTCAATTACTTTGTCATAGGACGCGATCGCATCTTGATACTGCTGTAATTCCCATAATGCCATACCTCGCTGATACCAAATATCAGGGTTATTCGGTTGAAGGTCAAGAGCTTGATCATAGGAAGCGATCGCATCTTGATACTGCCCTTGAGAGAATAGAGTATTCCCCTGATTCACATAGTCATCTGGATTCAAGAACAACTTAGGATGGTTCGATTTGAGGCGTTCTAATTGTTCCGTCAGAGTTTGAGTGTTTTGCAGCACTTCAGACAGAGCAGCTTCTGCAATTGATGTTGGGGAAATCTCTGCTAGTTGTTGTATAATTTTATCCTTCTCGGTTTGAGCATCAGATTCCACCTCAGACAGCTGAGCAGCCAAGGTGGTTTCCAATTTGTCCAGATTCTGAAGGATTAGATCTTTTCGATTTTGAATGTCCGACTTTAAATCAGAAAGTTTAGTTTTAGCCTCTGTTTCTAATTTTTCCAGACTCTGAATGGTCTGAGCATTCTGGGTTTGAATTCCTGACTGAGAGTCAGACACCTGAGTTGTTAAATTAGCCTCTAGCTCTTTCAGATGCTGGAGAGTCTTATCGATTTGCACTTCAATCTTCGACTGGGATTTTGAAAGTTGTTCAGTAATGTCATTTCCTAATTGCTCTAGCTTCTGAAGAGCTAAATCGATTTTCTGTTGAGCTTTTTGTTCAGCCTCCACCTTAAGGTCAGATAGCTGAGGAGTAAACTCTGTCTCTAGCTGTTTTATATTTTGTAGGATTAAATCCCTTTCCTGTTGAGCCTTTGATTCAAGTTTAGACAGTTCAACAGCAAACTCAGTCTCTGATTGCTTAAGTTTATCCAATACTTTATCTTGATTCCCTTTGACATTTGCTTCAAGTAAAGATAATTGAGGACCAAAATCAGAGGTAAGTTTTTCTAGATTCTGGAGGTAACTGTTCCTTTCTTTTTCAGCCGTTGCCTTAAGCTTAGACAGTTCAACAGCAAACTCAGACTCTGATTGATTTAGTTGCTGCAGTACTTTATCCTTATGTTCTTGTACATTACCCTGAAGTTCAGATAGTTGAGGAGCAAAGTCAGCCCTTGATTTTTCTAGGGTTTGCAGGTAATCTTCGCTTTGTTTTTGAGCCTTGGCTTTCAAGTCAGACAGTTCGGAGCCAAACTCAGTCTCTGATTGGTTCAGTTTCTTCAGTATTATTTCTTTCTGGGCTTGTACATCCGCCTGGATTTTCGATAATTCTGGAGTAAATTCAGCCCCTAATTTTTCGAAATCTTTTAAAGTTAAGTCCTTTTGGTTTGCCGCAGTTTCTTTCAGGTCAGACAGTTCGGAGCCAAACTCAGTCTCTAATTGCTTCAGTTTCTTCAGTATTGTCTCTTTCTGGGCTTGCACATCCCCCTTGAGTTCAGATAATTGGGGGGCAAACTCAGCGCTTAAGTTTTCTAGATACTTTAGAAAACTATCCCGTTGCTTTTTAGCGTCTTGCTGGAGTTGAGACAGTCTTGATGCCAAGTCAGTCTCTAATTGTTCTAGCTCTTGTTGAGTATCGGTTTTTTGCGTCTTGATTGTCGTTAATGCCTGTTGCTGGGACTGAGACAATTTTGATAGCAGCTTAGATAGATTTTCTCGTTTAACACTTAGGTCTTGTTTAAACTCTGCCGCCTGCTGTTCTAGCTCCAAGGCAATGTCTTCAGTTTTTTCTAGGATACTTTGAACATTTTTATTAGCACTGGCAATCCTATCTTCCAAGTCAGTCAGTTCATTGAGGTGAGCTCTCACGATTTGGGCAACCTCACGAATCACAGACCTTCTTAGCAGCCACAACGCTGCGATCGCAGCCACCAGTAGCAGTACCAGAGTGACCAACACAACCAGCAAAACATTAGACAGGAGCGTCACCCGCTGAAAGCTAAGATTCGCATCAGTTTGAACTTGCTTTTGACTTGAGCTCTGAGCGACTATCTGTTTTGGAGGGTCAGGTTCGATGGATTGGGCACTGCCAAGGCCAACAGGCAACAGGAAGAATGACAAAACAATAGTGCTTCGCCACACCAGTGCTAACATGTCTTGATTTTTACGCTTCATCAGAACGTCCTTTCTCTGTTGGTCATGTTGTGCTGCCCATAGAGGCTCTATCTTAGGTGCCAAGATCAACTCCCCTACTTAAATCCATTTCTTCTAGTTTGCCACCTCCATGACTGAAAGGGTTAATGCCCTTTGATTCCAATGTGCCAATCAGTAGACCAATCAGTAGACCACAGTTAACACACTTTTGGTTACACCAACAGGTTCTTCTCAGCTTACCCCCTAATCAGCTATGGGGCTATCCAAGCTATAGCAAATCTTCAAAGTAGCACTACGGATGCAGATGGCCAGAGGTCGGGATGACCAGATCGGGAGATGGCCAGATGAAATTGATGTGCAATTAATCCACGAATTAACGAGAATCCCTACCTTCAGCAAGGCAGGGATTCTCGTTAATTGGTATAATGTAGTATACTGTCAAGGAAACTTAGTACTAGTGCAGGGGAAACCGAAATAAGTGAAATGACCAGCTCCGACCTCTGTAGATGAAAGTGGTGACTTATTTCTGCGAGCCTGGACTAGGTGGAATCAGTAAAGTTTACGTTCTTCCCACAAGAAGCAGTAGTACGGTACACTGCCCAAGCCAGCATTAGTCAAAATTGATACCTTTATGACTGGGTTGGGTTCACAATTGTCTTCCTCAGATATCAAATCTAGGTTGGCCTGGTTAAAGAAGATGCCTGAAACCCGGCTTTTGATAGCTTGGAAATTATGGGCAATCCCAAGGAGCACAGATGACAGCTTTTGCCAGACTACAGCAAAGGTTGGTTTGATGGTTTCGTTAATTGTTGTTAGCATGTCAACACCCTTTATAGTATGGATTGAAAAAAAATTGTCTTAAAATGCACCCTTTTATACCCATGGCCTACTTGCACTGCTTCAACCTTTCCAAAAGAAGCAGTAGTACGGCACAGTGCCCAAGCCAGCATTAGTCAACATTGACACCTTTATGACTGGGTTGGGTTCACAATTGTCTTCCTCAGATATCAAATCTAGGTTGACCTCGTTAAAGAAGATTCCTGAAAACCTGGTTTTTATAGCTTGGAAATTATGGGCAATCCCAAGCAGCACAGATGATAGCGTTTGCCAGACTACGGAAAAGGTTGGTTTGATGGTTTCGTTAATTTTTGTTAACATGTCAACACCCTTTATAGTATGGATTGAAAAAAAATTGTCTTAAAATGCACCCTTTTATAGGCTTGTCAAGCTTTCACTTGTTCCACTGCTGTCTGCGGATCCTGTTTACCCGTGAGCTGTGCCATTGAAGACACCCTCATTAGCGATACCACAAGCCTGAAGACATCTAGCTAGTAGCTATTACGGGTGGTTTCACCCATAGTTATGGCTACCATGGTTTTTTACTTGAGCTGACAGCAAGAGAACTAGTGAAAA